>DUGS01000083.1:7190-7549 GCA_013331265.1 Methanosarcina sp. | reverse complement strand
GAGTATGCAGACTACTATGCTCTTCATGTTTTCTTTGACAACATGGGAGAACCAAAAAAGAAGGTGGACGAAATCCTCCAGCTCTGGGGAGAAATCGTTCACCAGGAAGAAATCCCGACCACCCCTCAACCAGGCTTAAAAAAGGTCCATATCCCCTGGAGATACTTCTTCAAACCTTCCAAGAACCTGATAGCAGGAAGAATGGCTTCCGAAAATGACGTTGTCATGCACATAGTCATGGAAGTGAACGAAAAAATAAACGGCGCCACCATATTTTCCTCCGGGAAAAACATGGGAGTTTTCAAGGCATCCGGCTGGCCCGAGGACGTTGCAAACTTCTACAGGATCGAGGACTACAA
>DUGS01000083.1:2942-6934 GCA_013331265.1 Methanosarcina sp. | reverse complement strand
CATCCCTTCAACCTGCTTAACTGGTCAGTGGTTCACAACGGGGAAATTACGTCATACGGCACAAACAAGCGTTATGTAGAAGGATATGGATACAAATGCACTGCACTTACTGATACCGAAGTTGTAGCTTACCTTTTCGATATGCTCGGAAGGCAGCATGGACTCTCCCATGAGATGATTGTCCGGGCTCTTGCCCCTCCGTTCTGGGACGATATAGACAGGATGCCAGAAAAGGAAGCAAAGTTAAATAAGGCAATCCGCCTGACCTATGGGCCTGCCCTTATGAACGGGCCTTTTGCAATTGTTGTTGGCACGGATGACGGTATTGTAGGCTTTACTGACAGAATTAAACTGCGCCCACTTGTAGTTGGAGAAAACGGAAGCAAACTCTATATCTCCAGCGAAGAAGCTGCAATAAGAACTATTGATCCTGAAGTAAAGAGTATTTACACTCCCAGGGCAGGAGAACCCATCATAGGGAGGTTTATCTAATGACGCTCGGAAGTGTACCCCCAAAATTTAAGGTCAGCATTGACCGCGACCAGTGCATGGACTGCGGACGCTGCATTGAAAACTGTTCATACGGCGTATACAGGAGAGAAGGCGACAAAATTCTGATAGAATCCAGAAAATGTACTGCATGCCTCCGCTGTGTTTCCATGTGCCCGAGGGACGCAATAAATATCACAGAAAAACCCGTCGACTACCGAAGCCACCCTGTCTGGACCAGAGAAGCCAGAGAAGATATTATCAACCAGGCACGCAGCGGAAAGATTATCCTTTCAGGGATGGGAAATGCCAGAGACCTACCAATTATCTACGACCACCTACTCCTTGATGCATGTCAGGTCACAAATCCGAGTATTGACCCCCTGAGAGAGCCTATGGAACTCAGGACCTATATTGGGAAGAAGCCGTCAAAACTCAAATTCAAAAAAACCGAGAGTGGAGACGTAGAGCTGGACACAAAACTTGCTCCAAACCTCAAGCTTAATACTCCTATAATGATCGGGCACATGAGTTTCGGTGCGATCAGCCTCAATTCCCAGCTCAGTATGGCAAAGGCAGTAAAAGAAATAGGTACCTTCATGGGAACAGGAGAAGGTGGACTGCACAAGAAATTATACCCCTACCAGGACAACATGATCGTCCAGGTAGCTTCAGGTCGCTTCGGTGTGAACATCGACTACCTGGAAAGAGGCGCTGCAATTGAAATTAAGATAGGCCAGGGAGCAAAGCCGGGTATAGGAGGGCACCTCCCCGGAGAAAAGGTAAATGAAGAGGTCTCCAAGACCCGTATGATCCCTCTGGGAAGTGACGCTATCAGCCCTGCTCCGCACCATGATATTTACAGCATTGAAGACCTGGTCCAGCTTATAAGGAGCCTGAAAGAGGCAACCGAATGGAAGAAGCCGGTCTTTGTAAAGATTGCAGCAGTGCACAATGTTGCACCCATTGCAGCAGGCATTGCCCGCTCTTCTGCAGATGCGGTGGTCATTGATGGGTTCCGTGGCGGGACCGGGGCAGCCCCGAAGGTCTTCAGGGACCATGTGGGAATACCCATTGAAGCTGCGGTCGCCAGCGTTGACCAGAAGCTCAGGGAACAGGGCGTCAGGAACGAGATATCCATCATTGCAAGCGGCGGGATAAGAAACAGTGCCGACCTTGCCAAGTCCATTGCTCTCGGAGCAGACGCAGTATACATAGGAACTGCAGCCCTTATCTCTCTGGGATGCAGGGTATGCGGCAACTGTTACAGAAACCTCTGCCCATGGGGAATTGCAACCCAGCGCCCGGACCTTGTGAGCAGGCTTGACCCAGAAGCAGGAGCAGTGCAGGTTTCAAACCTGATACGCGGCTGGACCCTTGAACTCAGCGAACTGATGGGCGCAGCAGGTATCAACAGCATCGAGAGCCTGCGTGGAAACAGGGACCGCCTGCGCGGATATATGCTGGATGAAGGAATGCTTAAAATCCTCGACGTACTGCCAGCGGGGGCCTGAACATGAAGACAGTAAGAATTGATGCCAAAGGCATGCACTACACCCCCTTAAACCAGAAAATAAGGGCCGCAGTTGCAGACGGGGCAGAAGAGATTATACTTGATAACGTGCTCGGGCAGCGTTTTATAGGAGATGGATTAAGAGGCAATGTCCGCATCATAATTAACGGAGTTCCCGGAGGAGACCTTGGGATGTTCATGAGCGGGCCCACCTGTATAGTAAACGGAAACGCCGAACACGCCCCCGGAAACACCATGGACAGCGGCATGCTCGTTATTCACGGAAGTGCAGGAGACGCTGTTGCCCACAGCATGAGGGGAGGCAAGGTCTTCGTAAAGAATAACATCGGCTACCGCGGCGGCATCCACATGAAGCAGTATGAAGTGGAAGTCAGGCCCGTACTTGTCGTAGGAGGTACAGCCCACTCCTTCCTTGGAGAATACATGGCAGGAGGCCTTGTGCTTGTGCTCGGCATCGGCAAAGAAAAAGCCATGACAGACAGGGGCATTGGAAGCGGGATACACGGCGGAGAGATTATCATCCGCGGGGAAGTGGATGACTATCTTCTCGGACTCGGAGCCAAGAAATTCAAGTTTACTGAAGCCGACCTTGAACGCATAGCCCCGATCATAAAGACTTTCTGCGAGCAGTTCGGATACGACCCCGCAGAATTCCTGGACACAAACTATACAAGGATCGGACCTGCAAGCAGCCGGCCTTTTGCAAGCAAATATGTCTGGGAGTGATCAGAAATGGCAGAAAAGAAACCAATCAGTAAGAGTTACCTTGACCTTAAATCGAAAGTTTGGGACACCGGCCTTTGCTCAGGCTGCGGAGCCTGCATTGCAGTCTGCCCTGCTGACGCCCTGTACTTTGAGACCGGCGGCGATTCCACACACCCGAAGAGCAACAACTACTGCAAAGCCGCTGTTGATGACGTGCCCTGTGGGGCCTGCTATGAAGTATGCCCGAGACTTGACGAACAGCCTTCAAGCCTGCTTGGAGACTACCTGAAAATCACTGCCGGAAAGGCAGAATTCGATATTCCGAGAAAACAGAGCGGAGGAGCCGTTACTGCGATCCTTGCAAACGCCCTGGACACAGGACTTGTGGACGCCGTGGTCACGGTCACCGAAGACCCCTGGACCCTCAAACCGAGCTCCATGGTAATCACCAAAAGCGAAGCCCTCGTCGGGCAGGCCGGAAGCCGTTACAACTGGTGGGTCCCTCTTGTCTCTTCCCTCAAAGAAGCAGTCGTAAAGAGAAAGTACCGGAACATTGCAGTTGTAGGAGTCCCCTGTGTCGTCCAGGCAGTCCGCAAGATGCTTGAATCCGATCACCAGCTCGTTGGCCCCTACAAGAAATCCATCCGCTTCGTGCTCGGGCTCTTCTGTACCGAAAACTTCGACTACGAAAAACTCATTGCAGGCAAGCTGAAAAGCGAGTATGCCCTCGAACCCATGAAGGTCTGCCGGATTGACGTAAAAGGCAAGCTCGAAATCACCCTCAATGACGGTACCCAGTATGTGATCCCACTTGCCGAACTAGAAGACACCGTCCGCCCCGGCTGTGGGGTTTGTACAGACTTTACCGCCCTTAAAGCTGACATCTCGGCAGGTTCGGTTGGAAGCCCTGACGGTTACACCACTCTTGTCGTCCGCACCCTTGTCGGGCAGCACCTCCTTGACAGCGCGGTTGCCAATGGGAAGCTGAGCGTAGGCGGCGAGGTCAGCCTTGGCATTATTGAAAAGCTTGCAAAGAAGAAGATGGCAAGAAAACAGGAATAATTACTTCAAAATAGTTTTAGATGGAGCTAACAAACTCCATCTTTTTTACTTTCTTTATTTACAAACCGGGATTATGTTTGTAATCATTCCCGAAGGATTTACTATTTGAGGTAATTTCCCTAACCTTCTCAACTACTATCCCTTCTTCTTCGTCAACCCGAAAATCTACTGTCCTGTTTTCTGACTGTATCCTCAAAGTTCT
>DUGS01000083.1:0-2791 GCA_013331265.1 Methanosarcina sp. | reverse complement strand
AAAGTTCTGACTGTATCCTCAAAGCCGGAGCGCACCTGGGCCCGGCGTAACCTTCAGGAGTTGGATGACAGGAATAAGCCACGCCTACAATCTTGCTCCTTTCCGGGTGATAACATGGACAAAAGAAAAAAAGTTTCAAAGCAAAATCATTTCAGGACAAAACACTGAGGACAAAACACCTTTTAAACAACAATTTCCCCTATAATTATCGGAGTCTCATGATCCCAATATAGATGTATAGTAGCGGTGCTCCAGCGGTTCAGAGATACTGAAGTTGTTTCCTCTGCAAAACCGTTGTCTAATATAATTCTAAATGTATACTCTTTTGATTCAAAAGAACTTCTCAGATTAGACGGTTTTTCTTTTGATACTGATTCGTTTGGATGAAGCTTGTATGATTCTTTGAATACAGATTCATTATCAGAATCCAATATTTCAACAGATATTTCATGGGTCCTGACATCATGATTTGTTAATTCAAAAAAATTAGGTAAAGCCGGACCACCCAGAAGAAATATCAATGCATAATAACCCACAATTGCAATTAGAGGTATGATCAGCAAGATGAGAAGTATTTTTCTGATATTTTGCATTTGAAATCCCTCTATAACAGAAGGAGATTAATAAATCTCCTTCTTAGTCAGTATTCGTTTTGTGGATAATTTTTGTTACTTTGTAAATATATTTCTGTTGATTTCTAGGATACTATTGATTGGCAATTTTGGAGTACGATCAATCAGCATTTTTATACAGAAATTGCCCCAAACCCAATTTTGTTCCCATCCCGATAAGGATTTCAGAACCATTTCCAAGATCAGGAACTTAAATTATTATTTGGAAGTGGATATTTTGAGCCGAATATTGAATTTTGGGATTTGCTCACATAGAACTGAAGACTCAGTTGTATATGCCATTATTTACTGTATTCCCACAGGAAATGCACTATATATTGGCATCTCCATATGCGTGTGCATAATGAATTATGCAAGCAGGATTATCGGGCCCCCATTATTTATGGGATCGAAAATATCGAAGTAGTCAGCAACAAAATCTGCACTGTAAGATATATCTTCAAGCCTTGTCTCCTTTGTTCTGAATCCAAGCATATATCCATTATCGGTTTCTGCAATGAACATTATCCAGTTCCCATTTATTGATTTGTTGTCAAAAACTTCAGTTGTATTTTCAAAATAGGGCCCTTTGCGGTGTTTATCATTTTTTGTTAATTACATCATAAATCTTCTTTATCATCAATGCAATATAGAAAAGCAAAATAGTGTTGAGCACTGGAAGTATAAACGAGATTATTTCCCTAAAAAAGTAAAGAAATGAAGTAAAAGTCATTTACCTATTCCTCCTTTTAATCGTTGTATTCAGACCTGTACCTGAATAACCTGTTCAATGATCAGATTACCTTTGTAAATCAGCTTACTATTATGATCGATGATATTCTAAGCCCCTGGATTATAGGCTATATCAATAAGCTACAATTGTTCATAGTTGCTTTTTTCTTATGAATGCACAGATCATTCCGAATATAATAATTATCAATGTGGGACCGGTGAATGGTATTTGTGAAGCATCTGAATTCTGAATTTCACTTTTCTTAATTTCATTATTGTAGATCTGGTTGTTAGTGTTGTATATCTGATTGTCAGTATCTTCCGCTGTAATACCTTTACTGTTGTTTGAGAGTGAATTATCTTTAACTGTGTTGTTGACGGAATCTCTGATTATCGAGATTCCAATACGTCTGTTGTCTGAGAGTGAATTGTTTTTGACTATATTGCTACTGGAACCACTTATTTCAATTCCAATAAGGTTTGAATTCACAATATTATGTGCTATTATACTGTTATTGCTAAATTCAGTAAGTGAAATACCACAATCACTATTTGAGATCATGTTATTACTCAGTGTATTGTTACTACTGTCGTCTTCAATCCAGATACCGTCTTCTTCGTTCAAACTTGCATTATTTCCACTTAAAACATTGTTTTTGGAGCCCCAGAAATAGATACCAAAATGATTGTTAAAAACATCGTTATTGATGAGATCATTGCCGTTAGAATTCGTAAGACTAATTCCTCTATAATTGGCAGAAGCAATATTATTTTCAAGCACGTTATTATTAGAATTGTGGAGATCTATGCCAACTACATTGTTTGAGAATTCATTGTAACTAATAATACTGTTATTAACTTCTTCAATATGTACACCAGCAGTCGGAGATTTTCTAAAAACATTAGCACCAGTAATATTAAAGCCACTAATAGTTACATTATCTTCAGTTATATTGAAGATATGTTTCCCGGAGTTAGCAGCCTGAACAACAGTATCTTTTGGATTGTTAGAATTAGATTTTATGGACACCGATCGGTTAACAACCAGGTTTTCCGTGTAGGTTCCGCTGTGAACAAGAATTGTATCGCCATCTTTTGCATTATTGATAGCTTCCTGTATCATTATATAATTCGCTTGACTATTTTCGCCCACTATGATCGTGGCTGCTTCGACGGTGCCTCCAATTAATATTAGATAAATAAACACCAAAGAAAAATAGATTTCAATTTTCATGAGATCATCTCAAAAATTGAAAAGGGAAGTCCATTTGAACCTCACAAACTACTTTTGGTTAACTGTTTATAAGTTTTATGGCCAGATCATCAAACAATCAAGATATACATTTAAAATATGACAATTTTTTCAGGTATTATTACGTTATGTGACTGATTGTTTGATACTCTGGAGAGAAACTATAAATAGACATAAAAAATAGCACCATATGGAC
>DUGS01000084.1:24218-28233 GCA_013331265.1 Methanosarcina sp. | reverse complement strand
GTGGCCGTCCGCAATTTGATTTTACTGGTCCTGTACCGTTAAACGGCTTATAGTATTGAATTGAGATCAAAACGACTTAGGGCCTGTCTTTTTCTATGTTTTCTTCTCCCCGTCTCCTTTCCTCGGAGAGCCCACAGCTGCTTCTGTTTTTCGTGCTGGCATCCTCTATATCAAACCTAACCTCTCGACTCTTAAGCTCTTTTATAATCTCTTCCATAAACACACCCGGCCCAGGGACATGGCTGTGGTGGAATTCTTTCACTTTTCCAGGTTCTCCACCGACACTGGTAATTTTTACACCGCAGGAAGGGCTTTTTGGGACGCCGATAATTCTGATGCTCACGCCATTTGCTGCAAGGTCTTCAATCATATCTGCAAGCGGAGCGAAGATTTCTCTGCAGAAGCGCCTGTAGGCGGGGTGGTCGAGCTGGTCTTTGGTGACTTCCCTGCGCCTCATTCCAAGGTATATGGACTCGGGGCAGGGTAGCTGGATAACGTTTGCACCTTTTGGGTCAACAGGGGGAGCAGGTTTTACTCCTTTCACCCTTGAAAGGGGGTTAAGGAGGCAGTGCCCGATTACAAGTACTTCTTTCCGGGTGTCGTCTGTTTCAGGTTTATCCGGGACTGTGAGTCTTCCGGGATTTTCCGGGTCATTAGGGACTGAATGAAACCTGTAGTTTTCCAGCTTTTCCATGTGATCACCTGCTGCTTATATTATTGGTCGTCGCTGCTTTTATCTGTACCTAAACAAGAGATTATATATTTATCTTCTACATATGTATCCGAAAATAGGATATGTGAGCCTGCAAAAGAGCCCTATTTTTGCAGTCAGTCAGGACATGGCTGCAGAGGGAATGCAGAGCCACTACCTTTATAATTGGAAGGTCGTGTCACATGTATGAAGATTTTGGAACAATACTGAATAGAGGGTTCAAGACATGGGTTAGAAATCTAAATATTTGTATTCCATTTGTCCTGAATTTTTTTGTTAATTTGATTCTTTCTGTCTTTTTCTTTGGTATACTGGGTGTCCTGCTCTTTGCTTCGGGTTCGGGAAACGTAATCGACCCTACTACAGTTTCTGATGAGGAACTTTACTCCATACTATGGAATGGTTTTTCCAATAATATTCCAGCCTCAATAGCTTTGATTCTTATTTTTTCCCTGCTTGGCATGTTCTTGCAGTCCTTTTTCACAGCAGGGGCAATCGGGATGGCAAAAAAAGCTTCCGAGACAGGAGACACTGCTTTCTCTGACATGTTCAGGTCAGGTTCGAAAAACGGTTTCAGGCTGTTTCTTACAACCCTGATGATCTCCCTGATGTTACTTGCAGGCATTGTATTTGTGGTGCCTGGAGCCCTTACAATCGGAGATCTGAACAGTTTAATAGAAAATCCCATGGTGCCTGTAAAAGGCATGGGAGTACTGGGTATAGGAATTCTGCTCTGGACAATCTATTTACTGGCCTTAAATATCGCACTTTCCCTTGCCCCTTATGCCCTCGTAATTGACGAACTTGATCCTCTTGATGCTCTGAAAACTGGATACAGATTTTTCAGGGCCAATAAACTTGATGTTTTCTTTATATGGATAATCTCTATAGGGCTTGTTTTCGTCAACAGTTTTGTCGGCGAGATTCTGGGTTCCGATATCATTCTGGTTTCAGGCATTACATATTTCGTTCCGATGTTTATACTGCAGCCGTTTACTACTATCCTGTGGACCCGGCTCTATCTGGTAGGGGAGGAAAGGGAGATTTACAACCCTTATGAGCTGCTTTCCGATCCAGATGAGTTTTAAAGGCCCTGATAGGTCCTGAATTCTACGTTTTTTTATGTCCTGCCGAGAAGTTTGCACGCCTGGCAGATATCTTCAGTGCAGGTATCCCCGCAGATCCTGCATTTTTCTATTTTTGCAGGAGGGAGTTCCTTTGCCAGGGCTACAACAAGCTTGTCAAAGCCCCTGAGGAGGGAATATTTGGTGCCCGGGTGCTTTGTTTCAAAGTTGTTTAACAGTTCCCTTATTTCCCCTCTAAGGGCTTCTCCTGCATAAGGGCACTCGCTGAAGTCTACTGGCAGGGAATTTATCAGTGCGTAGAGCGCCACTTCCTTTTCAGGGATATTCCGCAGGGGCTTTGCCCGCATTACAAGTCCCTCTATAGCTACAGGAGGAGCAAGCCTGACCATGCGCTCCATATCTCCCCTGAAATGGTTGAGAAGAATGGTCTGGGCTTCATCATCCAGGTTGTGCCCTGTAACCAGTTTCGTTGCGCCTATTTCAAGCGCTACCCTGTTAAGGATGCTTTTCCTGAGAACTCCGCAGTAGCTGCATGTGCCTTTTTCACGGTCCATTGCAGCCAGCTCGTCCATTGTTGTACCGTGTTCGTCTTTAAAGGACCTTATGATATGCCGGACTCCGAGTGACTCAGTAAGCTTTTTTGCAAGCTCAAGGGAGTGAGGGCGGTATCCATCAATGCCCTCGTCAACTGAAACTGCCACGATCTGAATATCAGGCCTGTTCCCCAGGATCTTCTGCATCACATAAAGAGCGACAGAGCTGTCCTTCCCCCCGCTCAGAGCAACGGCTATTACATCATTTTTCTTTATGCTGTAATCTCTCCGGACTGTAAGCTTAATTTTCCTTTCAACGTCCTCTATAAAATGCCTTTTACAGAGGTGCATCCCGGAGTATTTTTGAAAAACAATAGCTTCATGGTTACATTTTTTACATTTAATCGTCATTTGAAATCCTTTTGAAGTCCTTTTTTTACTTTGCACTAATAATCTGGAAAAAACAGAAATCTTAGTTGTAACAGGCTCCTTTAGGAAAGGAAGCGCTCGTATATATTATTTTTTACGTGCATTTTGTAGAAACCGAATTATTTTTATCCTCATAGGAAAGCTTTCGTAACTATGTTACCAAACTATGTTTCCAAAGGTATATCCTGTTCAGTAATCAAACCTTACTTATAATTCAAAGTCAAATAATACATGGGAAGAGAGGAGACTTTCTATGATAAGAATTATTCCGGCACAAGCCAGGCATCTTGAGG
Organism: Methanosarcina sp.; assembly: GCA_013331265.1. Taxonomy (GTDB): domain Archaea; phylum Halobacteriota; class Methanosarcinia; order Methanosarcinales; family Methanosarcinaceae; genus Methanosarcina; species Methanosarcina sp10923u. The sequence goes on along the minus strand of DUGS01000084.1, from coordinate 25,181 downwards.
GTTCCGGATGGCTGAAGAGTTACATGCTTTTTTCTTTTTCAAACTATTATGACCCTGATAATATCCAGTTCGGAAGCCTGCGCGCCTTTAACGATAATAATGTCCAGCCGGGCAGAGGGTTTTCGACTCACCCCCACTCTGAGATGGAAATTATATCTGTTGTGCTTGATGGCGAGATAACACATGAAGATAATATGGGAAACGGGGGAACCCTTGGAAAAGGAGAAGTACAGTGTATTACTGCAGGTACAGGCATACTGCATTCCGAGTTAAACAGAGGTAAGGAACCTCTACACTTTTACCAGATATGGATTTTACCTTCCAGAACCGGCCTTGAACCTGCGTACTCACAGATAAAGTTTGAGGACTCTAAATGGAGAAACCAGCTGCTTCCGCTTGCTTCAGGCAAGGGTTTGGAGAATGCTCTGAGGATAAAAGCCGATGCAACAATTTACAGGAGCAGTCTTGAAAAAGGACATATTATCCATCTTAATTTACAGAAGGACAGCCGCATTTTCGTTTATATGTTTGCTGGTGAACTCTGTATTAACGGCCAGAGAATAGGAAAGGGAGATCAGGCTCGCATCGACCTGGAGCAGGAAATCCATATGGAGCCTGTCTCTTCAGGCACGCCTGCAGAATTTATCCTTATTGATGTTTCTCAGAAAGGAGCAGAAATTCAGAAAAAGAGTTGAAGGTAGCTGAAAATCGAGTTTATTGAAATTAATAAAAACATTCTCTGGATAACGGCAGGAATTCGGACAAACTGGGTTGAATAAAAGAAAGAATCCACATGAAAATATAGAAACTCACAAGAAAAAGTAAAGGGAAAAGTAAAGGGAAAAGTAAAAAGAAACTAAAGAGGAGATGAGAAGAGGCATAATCGACTGGGAAGAGGAAGTGACAGAAATAAAGAACATCCTCGGAGAGGAAGTGACGGAAATAAAGAACATCTTCGGAGAG
>DUGS01000084.1:20490-24009 GCA_013331265.1 Methanosarcina sp. | reverse complement strand
AAGTGACAGAAATAAAGAACATCCCTGGAGAGAAAGTGATATAATAGAGGATAAGCCAGGGAGGGGAGTATCTAAAGAGGCAGAAATTCTGAAATCAAGATAAAAGGATAGCTTAGAGAATAGGTGGAAGTGGGTAGAAGGATAGCTTAGAGAATAGGTGGAAGTGGGGGAAAAACAGTTTTAGAGAGGGATTTGCCCCCCACTTCTCTATTGTTTCTAATATCTGAGAGATCGGTTGAGGAATGGCGACCTCATTTCCGGTCTCATTTCTCGAAATCTCACCCTTAACACTGACCGAGGAATGGCAAAAAACCTCGAATCAGTATTTTGAGGGCTAGTTATTCAGAGCAGAATTGAGGAATGGCGGACCTCATTTGCCCTGTTGTTTTTTGCTAAATGCTCTCATGAACCCCATTCAATATTAGCATTTAGTACTACATTCTATAGTAGAACTGTTAGATATAAAACATGAATGGAAATGATTTTTCTTTTTCTCTGATGTAATAAATCGCCTTTAATATTTTCAAGTGGTTTATCGGACTGGCAAACTAAAATTGTTTGCATTACAGATTCTTTTATATATAGCCTTCTGCCTGAAGGCCCTCCGTTAATTAAAGGGCGTTATTTCAAAGGAAATTTATTTATAGTATCAGGTCCGAAATTAACAGCCTTAAATTTAAGTCCTGATCAAATTTACTTGAATTTTCCATTTCTGTCTACTTGAATTTTCCATTTCTGTCTTATTCTATTTTGATGTCCTTTTTCTTATCTTTGTTTGCTTTTTCTATTACTTCAATTCTCTTTGTATTTATATTTTATGTTCTCTTTATATTTATTAAGCCTGTTATATTTATGACTATTCTATAGTGATTCTTTCTGCTACCTTCCTGTTTACTCGTTCTGACTCAGGTTTTATCCCATTTATCCCTGGATATGGGATGTTTTCAGCTTTGCATAAACATTGTAAACTTGAAATTTTTTATATGAAAATGAAACTGAATTCCCATAGTAAGAGTAAATATTAATTATCTGTATGATCAATTTTTTATTAAGTTAAAGAGAATCTACTTTATTTATTTTAGAGCGAATCTAATCTATTTATTTCAAGGTGTTTGGCTGAATGGAAGAGGTATCTTTGTTCTTAATCTTTTTTTCAGTTTTTGCAGGCTACCTGCTTGGCATAATTTCAGGACTATTGCCCGGCATACACACAAACAATTTTGCGCTTGCACTTGTAGCTTTTTCACCTTTTCTGGCTGAGAAGGGAGTTGCCCCGTTATACATTGCACTCATAATCCTCTCAAACGCTATATCGCAAACTTTCCATGACATAATCCCTTCGGTGTTTTTGGGCGCACCTGACGGAGACATGGCCCTTGCAGTCCTCCCAGGGCACAGGCTTTTACTTGAAGGCGCAGGTGCGGAAGCAGTCCGCCTCTCTGCTCTGGGAAGTGCGGGCTCTGTGGTCGCATCCATGCTCTTTGTACTGCCTTTTTCTCTTTTCTTTGGGGCTGTTTATCCCTACCTGCAGGATTATATGGCATGGATTCTGATCACGATTGTATTTATCACGCTTGCGAGCGAGAAAGACGCGGAAGTAAAAGGGCAGGGGCCGTTTGCAAAATATAAATATAAAGCTATGGCTCTCTTCATGTTTCTTGTCACAGGAATTCTTGGGCTCTTTGCTTTTTCCAGAGAAGACCTTCTGGTCCCCATTATAAATTTCGGAGAAGCTTCTATGCTCCTCCCTCTTCTGAGTGGACTTTTCGGAGCATCTCAGCTTGTTATAAGCCTCCTCACAAGCTCCGAGATCCCCTCAGAATCGGTTTCAAAATTTGAGCTTTCCCGAAAAAGAATCCTGAGGGGGATCTTTACTGGCAGTGCTGCAGGTTCCCTTGTCGCCTGGCTGCCAGGGCTTTCTTCTGCTATTGCTGCCCTTCTGGTAGGGCTCTTTGTAAGGTCTGATTTCGACAGGAGGCACATAAAAAAAGAAACCTCTGAACCTGTACTGGGAGAAAGGAAGTCCTCTCTTTTTTCTGAGCCCTGTGCTAATCACCAGACTCTTGAAAGCTCAAAGGAGTTCATAGTCTCGAATTCCGGAGTAAATACCTCAAATGCCATCTTCGGGCTCGTAGCTCTTATTGTTATAGGAAAGACCAGAAGCGGAGCAACGGTTGCTATAAATGAGGTCCTGGGAATAGAATCACTTGGTTTTCAGGTAATACTGCTCTTTTTTACCGCTATCCTCCTGACTTCCCTGTTTTCGTACTTCTCCACAGTCTGGATAGGGAACAATGCCCACCATATACTTCAAAAACTTGACTACACGAAACTCTGTACAGGGGTCCTTATAGGGCTTGCAATAATGGTCTTTCTTTTTACAGGACTTTTTGGGTTATTTATATTCATAATTTCTACCCCAATAGGCATGCTCCCATCTTTTATGAATATAAGAAAATCCCATGCAATGGGAGTTATTCTACTACCTGTAATCCTTTACTTCCTTTAAAAATAGATAAATTTTCATCCAGAATAAGCTTAGCTCCTTCAAGATTTCCTTCCTGAAGAAGGTGCATATTCTCAAAAATTGTAAGGTTTCCGGGAACCTCAAGTCTTTCCTGTATTCTTCGGTAAGAAAATCGGATCGGAAACAACAGTTTTCATATCATTACACAAAAATGAGCTATTAAATTTCCCAGTAAGGATGAAGTTTATACTGTTCATGCACCTTGGCCAGATCGTTATGAGTTAAGGCCCACACATTTTCACCCAGGCTTTCTGCCGTTTCGAATGCTCCTTTCTCAACCTTAAGGATATAAGCGCCTCTACTCGCTTTCAGAGCTTCCCAGGGAACGGCAAATAATTTACATTTCATACCAAGAAAACAATCACAAGCAAGTACTACGTATGCTATTTTACCCCGTTCAGAGTCAATCATGACTTCTTCAATCTTTCCGAGTTCTTCGTCTTTAATGGTGAAGACCTTGGCTCCTTTTATTTTCGTTGCCGGCACAAAAGTAATGTTCTTCACAACTTGTGTTTCTTCAGCAATTCCCATACGCCTTAACCCCTTATGTATTTCAATTATTATCTTTTATTGGCTCTTCGCTGTTTTGTGTGAGTTGAAAATAATTATCCGGTTTGAAAATGGATATAAATTACCCACTCGAAATAGCGAAGATCCCTTTTCATAATTTGTGCAAAAGCCTGATGTTGATAGCTTTTTTTAAGGGCAACAGGTTACCTTTAGATAATCTCAAAACTAAAGGTTGTTGGCTTTCTATGCTATAACCACGATAACCTCTACCGGTTCACCGAGCATGTCCAGGGTGTAGGTTTCATTCCCTGGTTATCCCTCATAAGCCATCCCATCATAAGCCATCCCATTAATAGTAACAATTCGTTGATAATATACATTCTTTATGCACTTGAGGTCGTGTACATCAATAACTGGAAAAGATGAGCAAAGAACGTCGATGAATTTTCCCCTGATGAGTGGTACACTGGTGTATAGGTTCC
>DUGS01000084.1:16523-20321 GCA_013331265.1 Methanosarcina sp. | reverse complement strand
TATAGGTTCCAATCTTCAATAAAATTCTTAATGGCATGTAAAATGGCATGTAAAATATAAAACTTAAAATGTATTGGGTTGAAATTGTAAAGTGAGTAAAATAAATTGGTTACAATTTTATTAAAAAGTAGAGGTTTAAAAAGAAATATAGAAATGTAAAAAGTGGGAAAAATAGAAAGCTAACAGCTAAATGTGAATAATACAGGCAAATGTGAATAATACAGACAAATGTCAACAATAAACTACAACTGAAAACTGATAGAAAAGCGATTGAAAACTGAATACATATTCGCGTTTATATAAAAAATAATAATTTAAAAGGGGTTTACAGCATTATGGATGCAAATCTTGAAAAGCGTTTAGTGGAGCTCAGGGCAGAATACGAATCCGGGCAGAAGATCCTCAAAGATATTGAATTAAAAATTGCAGAACTCGAAAACAGGAAGAAAACCCTGGGTGAAACCCTTCTCAGGATCAGTGGGGCAATCGACTTACTTGAAGAAGTTCTTGGAGAAAGCGAAGGTGTGCAGGGACAGGAAATAAAAGCAAGTTCCGGAGCCCCTGCAGGATATGTTGAGGTCCCCAATGTGAGAAGGCATCCTCTGGAAAAAGCTAAGAAAACTCTGGAAGAGGGAGGGCTTTCAGCAGGAGAGGTTACTGAACACAAAGGGATCCTACCTATCGGGGTTATGGTAGGAGAAGTTCTCAGACAGGAACCAGAGCCAGGGACAAAACTGCCAGCAGGGTCAGCCGTAAACCTGGTAGTTGCATCTAAAGGCAAGTTTTTGCCTCCTGACCAAAAATATGTGTGCAGATCTTTTTCCGAGTGACTGAAAAGTGAATACGAAGGGCTTTAAGATGCAAGCTTATCCCTCCAGAACAGAGGATTACCTGAAAGAACTCAGGGAACATTCCAGAGCGGCTATTTCAGCTTTCGATACCCTTGAGCATGCAGAAAGTCTCTTGTCCTTAAGACTCTGCCTGCAGAAATTTTTGAGAGAATCAAAAGATATCTCAAAGATTTTCTGGAGCAGCAATAACAAAAAGCTCGGGGAATCTCTGAGGGCAGTATTTTACATAAAAAGCAATTCTCCTTTTTCCCCTGCTGCTTTCTCAGGACTGAAAATAGTGCTTAAAGAAACAGCCAGCCTTCAGGAACCAGCAGCTTTGTCATACGATTCCGGGACAAAAATTCTGACAGCTAATGGAAATAAGTATGAGATCCTGCCTCTTTTTCTTGCTGTAAGGGACCTCTATGCCTCCCTCCCTTTTTTCGACGAGCTTAAAACCTGTACTGAAATGCTTGAAAAGGACCCTCAGAACGCTACAGCGCTTTTTCAAAAAGCCGTACTTCTTTATAAGGCAAGACGGCTTGAAGCCGCCCTGCAGCTTATAATACAGGTGCTTGAAATAGTCCCTGACGACTTCAGGGCCTGGTATAACAGGGGTGTGATCCTTTCGGAAATGAGCAGGCTTGAAGAAGCAATAGGTGCTTATGACAGGGCAATTGAGCTTGAACCTGCTTTTGAGATTGTGTGGGATAACAAAGGAGTGGCGCTTGCCAGGCTTGGCAGGCTTGAAGAAGCACTTGAAGCCTATGAAAAAGTGCTCTTGAGAAACCCGAAATATGCCGAAGCCTGGGCAGGAAAAGGCTCGGTCCTTTCTGAACTTGGCCGGAAAGAAGAAGCCCTTGAAGCATATAACTCAGCTCTCAAAATCAGGCCTGATTACCTGGAAGCCCTGAAAGCTGCCGGAAACCTGTTTTCCATACTTGGAAGGTCTGAAGAAGCTCTTACAGCATATAATAATGCCCTTCAGGCTTCGCCGGAAGATCCCGTTCTATGGGCAGTCAGGGGGCTTGTCCTTTTAGAACTGAACAAACAGGAAGAAGCCCTGCAGAGCTGTAATAGAGCCCTTGAATTGAAGCCGGGCTTTAAACCTGCGCTTGAAATAAAGGTTGAAATTCTTTCTAGAATTAGCCGCCAGAGAGCCAGAGATTCTCAATAATTATTTCTGCACAAACCATTTTTCGTAGAAATAATTTCTCTGCATAAGCTTTTTTTGTATAAACCCTTTCTTGTTTATTCAGTAAAATTCGAATCAGAAAAAGTATATCTTATTTGAAGTAAAAGTGCTCAATACCAGTTTACTCCGGTTTCACTCATAAAACCGGAAAATCCGTTATGGAAGATGATTCCGAAAGGGGTCCAAATAAATTTTCACTGGAGGATTCCGAGATGACAGAGGAAAAGAATACTACAGAAAACACTGAGTTAAAGCAAAAGGAGCTGGAAGCGGCAGGAAAAACCGACGAAAGCAAGGACCCCAGGCAGCTCCTTGTATCAGCAGGTGCAACTGATAATTACGAGGACAAGCTCAGGCTTTACGATAAAGCCTTAAATCTGGACCCTCTGTACTTTGATGCCTGGCTCCAGAAAGGTTTTGTCCTGGACAGGTTGGGGAGGTCCAAAGAAGCTCTTGACTGTTACAATAAAGCTCTCGAAATCATGCCCGAGCATCTGGGAATAAAGTGCCTCAAGGGTTTTGCCTACAGCAATCTAAAGGACTATGAAAAAGCCATAGAATGTTATGATGAGGTCCTTAAAGTCAACTCCGAGGATGTTTTTTCCCTGTACCAGAAAGGTTCGGTACTGGAAAACCTGGGAAGATATGGTGAGGCTATGGAAGCTTACGACAGGGCTCTGGAAATTGACCCAACAGATGCCCTTCTCAGAGAAAAAAAGCTGAGGCTTCTCGGGCTTATTTATAAAAAAGGAACTCTGGTCAATTCCCCGAACAGCGACTTTAACTGAACCTCAAGAATCTAAAAAAACCTGGATTTAAATTCTGGATTCAAAAACAGAATCTAAAAAGTTATACAGGCTGTTTTCCAGCCTTCACTTTTTACTCTTCTCGTTTTCTTTCCTTATCTCTTCAACGGTTTCCATAAGTTTTTCTTTGATTTTTACTATAGCGTTAACAGCTTCACCGCCTGAATCAATAGGGGCCCTTTTTTCCAGGTCAGCCTGCATTAACTGCTGGTCAAAAGGAATTTCTCCAAGTACCGGGATGCCCAGCTCTTCAAGCCTGTCATTGACCTTTCCGGCACCTCCTTTGTTAATCACAGCAGCAATGTGTTTTATCCCTATCTCGGAAGAGAGCTTTTTTATCCTCTCGGCTGTTTCAAGAGACCTTGCTCCCGGTTCCACCACAACAATCATAAGGTCCATCCCACGTGTGGTACCCCTTCCCAGGTGTTCTATTCCTGCTTCCATGTCCAGGATAACAGCACTCTTTTCCCTGAGCATCAGGTGTCTGAGAAGAGCCCTGAGGAAGGCCGATGCCGGGCACATGCACCCGCTTCCTCCTTTATCCACGGTACCCATGACAAGCATCCTGACTCCATCAGGTCCTGTTACCCCGTATTTGCCTGCAATGTCGTCCACTTTCGGGTTATAAATAAAAGCCCCGCCTTCTGCGCCTGCCCTTTCCTGAATAAGGTCTTTGAAATCAGCAAGAGGTTTTGGGGGATTTTCTATACCCAGAGAAGATGCAAGGTTCATGTCAGGGTCTGCATCTATTGCCAGGACTTCGTATCCATCCCTCGCAAGCAGTCTTGCCAGAGTACCTGAGAGAGTAGTCTTTCCAACGCCGCCTTTTCCGGTGATTGCTATTTTTATTCAAATTCCCCCTGAAGCTTATTATAAATTCTACGGAATATTTTTTTACTCCGATATAAGCATCAAACTGTTTATACCTGTTGATTTATATCGATTTTACCTTTTTACCTTTTTTACC
>DUGS01000084.1:9373-16339 GCA_013331265.1 Methanosarcina sp. | reverse complement strand
CTTTTTTACCTTTTTACCTTTTTTTATAATCCAAACCCGTTTTCAAGAGCAACATTTTTAAGATATTTTTCTATATGGTTCCCCTGCTTTTTGGAAAAACCCGAATCCCTGGAAAGTCTGTCAAGTATTTTCTGGACCCCGGTCCCGTACTGCATTGCTTTTTTCTCTTTCCAGAGAAGTTCCGGTGAGAGAAGGCCTTCTGCTGCCTTCCTTAAAATATATTTTCGTGTGTATGAGCCTTCTTTTTTCAGAACCTTGAGCTCAGGACTTATTGCAAGCCCGGTTTTTATTACTTCTTTGTCCAGGAAAGGGACCCTGAGTTCCACGGAATTTGCCATTGTAACCATATCATCCCTTTCAAGGTTGATTGTTGAGATGTTCTGAAGGTCAGAGTAAATCTCCTTATCAAGCACATCAGGCCCCTGCTCGAAAAACCCTTCATGCCTGCTGTACCCTCCAAAGAGTTCGTCTGCACCCTGCCCGGTTAGAAGGACTCGTTTTCCATCTTCTCTTGCAGTTTTTGCAACTATATACAGGGGAAGCCCTATCGAAACCTTCATCGGGTCCGTAGATTCGGTTGCGTAAATTACCCTGGGGACCGCATCTTCTATTTCTTCGGGCGAAAGAAAATGAACTTTCAGGTTTCTTTTCATGCCTATGGCTTCGGCTGCATATTCTGCCTGGGCAATATCGTGGGAATCCGGAAGCCCAACCGCATAAAGGGCGATATCGGGGTCTATTCGCTTTGCAAGGGCTGCTAAAAAAGTGCTGTCAATCCCTCCTGAAAAAGCGATTCCTGAAGTATGGGTAAGCCTGAGTTCTACAGCCTTTTCAAGAGCTGCCTTAAGGTAAAATACTGCTTCATTTTCAGCGGAAATTCTCTCTTCAGGCGGGTTTATTTTAAGGGACCTTTCCACAACTTTTTCTACTATCCCTCCTTTTTCGGAATTGAAACCCATAACTCCTCCCTGAGGAAAAGGTTTTGCTTCTCTCCCAATACAAGAAAAGGCTTTTTTTTCGGAGGCAAAAGCTAACCCCGGCTCCTCCGTCTTCTCTCCATAACAGTAAAAGAGAGGTTTTACCCCTGATGGGTCTCTGGCAAGTATAAGCTCTTTTCCGCAGGCATATGCAAGAGCATAATCTCCGTTTACTTTCAAAAGCGCGGAAAAAACCGCATTTGCCGGCGTGATCCCATTCTTTACCCTATTTTCTATAAGTGTAAAAAGCAGTTCGGTATCAGAATCGGTTTTTATCCCAATTTCAGCTGCAAGCTCCCGAAAATTGTATATCTCTCCATTAAGTACGAGGGACCCCGTTCCTGTAAGCGGCTGGGGCATATCTCCAGTTATTTTTAGCAGGTTATTCCCTATGCTCAGGTCTCCTTCGGTACGTATCCCACAGGCATCAGGTCCCCTGTGTCCCAGAGCTGCAAGCATTTTCTTAACTTCTATATCACTTTTAGGGGTTCCGAACATTCCTGCTATTCCGCACATGATTACTCCTTATTTCTGTTCTTTCTTCCGGTATACACAACGCCACCCTGTATTTATTGCTTTGCAGTCTCCCGGCAACATGTATCTTTAAAACGCCTGACGAAAGTTTAAAACGCCTGACGAAAGGACATGTCGGAAAGCATATCGATCCTGAAACTTGATGCCAGTGCAGTGAAAAATGCAGATCAAAAAATATGGTGGATCCTGAGAAATTTATAATTGGGCCCTGTGTACATTTCAAACTTTCCTGGTCTGTCCTATTCTTTTATATAAGTATTTTTATACCTTTACGTGGAATTTTAACTAGAAAGAAGCTTTAATTTTAAAGAACTCTAACTGAGAACTTTGTTCGTTATGAAGGAAGTTTTTTATCCGTGCCCTCCAATATACGCAACGTTTTTAAGCATCTTATAATTATTATGTGCAGACCGGCAATTGTTTACCTTTAAGTTTGCTTATCTTTCATCTCATACCGCGTTCGGGCTACCGAAAAACGGTCAAAATCCAATTAATTAAAAGATTCTAATTTAAAGATTCAAAATTGAGGCTTACAAAGATGCAGTACCAGGCAACAGTAACTATTGAACAGAAAGCAGGCATGCTTGACCCTGAAGGCACTACAGCTAAGAGGGCTCTCGGACACCTTGGATATGCAGTCGAAAGCGTAAAGACTGCAAAAAAGTATGAAATCGTGCTCGAAGCCGAATCTGCCGAAGTTGCGAAGCAGAAAGTTGATGAGATGTGCCAGAAACTTATTGCAAACCCAATCATCCACAACTATACTATAGAGCTTAAGGAACTCAACTGAAGGCTCTCTGCGGGAATTAAAAGGATTAAAGTATATCCAGAAAGTTAAACTCTTTACGAATTCCAAGGAAGATTGAGGGAAAAAGATGAAAATTGCCATTATTCAGTTCGGAGGCACAAACTGCGACATGGATGTTCTTCATGTTCTTAAAGATGTAGTTGGCGTGGATGCCGAAACTGTCTGGTACAAAGAAGAAAACCTGACCGGCTTTGACGGAGTTGTTGTCCCAGGTGGTTTTTCTTATGGAGACTACCTCAGGGCAGGAGCTATTGCAGCCCGAACTCCTATTATGGATTCCGTAAAAAAAATTGCAGCCGAAGGAAAACCCGTTCTCGGGATCTGCAATGGTTTTCAGATCCTGACTGAAGCGCGGCTTCTTGAAGGGGCTCTTACAACAAACGAGTATCCCAAATTCAGGTGCCACTGGACCAACCTCAGGGTAGAGACAGCAAATACCCCCTTTACCTCGAAGTTCAGAAAAGGCGAGGTTATAAGGCTGCCCATTGCCCATATGGAAGGCAAGTTCTACACTGAAGAACCGACTCTTGCAGAGCTTGATGAAAATGACCAGGTCGTTTTCCGTTACGTGGACGAAAAAGGAAGGGCAACGGATAAAGCCAATCCTAACGGGTCTCTCGAAAACATCGCAGGAATAGTGAACGCTTCAAGAAATGTTCTCGGACTCATGCCTCACCCGGAAAGGGCTTCGGAGGCGATCCTTGGTTCAGATGAAGGCAGGAAGATTTTTGAGTCCATGGCGGATTACATTACAGAAAACTTCTAATCCGCTTTCCACTTTTTTTTAAGTTCCTTTTTTTCAATTCAACAATCTCAAAAGAGAGAAAATGACGTGAGGACGGAAAGGTCTCATTGAGATACGTACACAGAAAGTAAATTCGTCTATCCTGTGTTTCAGTCACATAAATTTAGGAAATCCGGCCAGGAAAAACCGACGCATTCTGACAACCTGATACCCGGAGATGCAGCATCTTCCCTGCCGAATGGATGGGACGGCCAAACGTAATTTTATTTCAAATGAAACTCATGAGCTTTAATCAAGCTTTTCTCCCTCAACATAGCACCCAAAATAGGTATTTTGCTCCACTTTTTTAAGGACATTGTTAATGCTTTCCAGTGTGGCTTCCATTTTTTCCATTCTCTTCTCGATCTCCTGCAGTCTGGCAAGAATTTCCAGGTCCGTAGTCACAATTTCTACCCCCATATATCTACGAAAGTTAGCATTTAGAATAATAGAAATCAGTGTATATTCCAGTGTTATTTGAGTGTATTCCAGTGTTATTTGAGTGTATTCCAGTGTATATCTCATTATATTCTGCAATGTTCTTATAATCAACGTAATCCCTCACTGCTGGTTTATTTAAATAAAATCAAGGCATATTTTTCAGGGAAACGGAATCATAAAGGGGAAAAAGAAAGGGGAAGAGAAGACAATGTTAAGAATTGCAGTAACTGGCAGTCCAGGTGTAGGGAAATCAACAGTTGTGGCAAAAGCTGCCGGAAAGCTTGCCGATCAGCCGGGCTTCAAAATAGGCGGCATCCAGACTGCCGAAATCAGAAAAGACGGGCAGAGGGAAGGTTTTTCAATCCGGGACCTTGCATCCGGGGAAACCGGCATTCTGAGCAGCGTAAAGGGAAGTGGACCGAGAATTGGAAAATATCACGTCAACCTGGAAGACCTTGAGGGAATAGGTGCAAATGCTCTCAGGAACGCCCTTGAATGTGATCTGATAGTCATTGATGAGATAGGACCTATGGAGCTCAAATCCGGGGCTTTTGTTTCGGCGGTTGAAGCAGTCCTGAAATCCGATAAACCGGTCCTTGCAGTGCTGCACAGGTCAAGCAGTCACCTGCTGGCTCAGAGGATAAGGACAGAATTTGAGGTTTTGACGGTTGATGAAGGGAACCGGGACGAATTACCGGAAAAAATCTTTAACTACTTTGCTAGCCAGCTTTCAGGTGCAGAGCCGTAAACTACCCTATCCGGTAAGAAATCTATCTCCAAAAAAAGAACAATTGAGAGTAAAGATGAAATTAGAAAAACTATTTTTCAGATAGTCTTAATCCTGTTCAGCCAGTTTTTCTTAAACAAGAAGCAGCCCCTTTTGCCAGTCATTGATTATTCTGGCAGCTGTCCTCATTTCATCCACTTCGCCTTTCTTTTGCAGGAAATTGCACTTTTTGCCTATCTGTTCCAGGACGGAGTAAGAGTCCTGGTCTCCGGTTGTAACACTATAAAAGGACTCAAGGGCGGTTTTGTTTTCTGCAAGCATTTTTTCTATTATCTTAAGTGCAACTCCGATTGGGTCCTTCAGGTGGGTTGCGTCCTTTATCCCGAGCAAGCCCTGCATATATTCATCATTTTCATCGAATGGGATGACTCCGGGCGTGTCCATAAACATAATATGCGAACCTGCGTCCACATGCTGCACTCCTTTTGTGTGGCCGGATATGGGAGAGGTGCTTGCCCTGTGCCTGCCCGTAACACCGTTGATAACTGAGGATTTGCCCACATTGGGATAGCCAAGTGTACCGACAAGGATATCGCGCCCTTTTATGCAGGCGGATGCAAGTATCTGATGCCTTAACATGGTTGTCCCGGACCTGTCCTTACTGGATATAAAAACAGTAGGGGCGGTTCTGGAGAGTCGGGTTTTTGTTTTCTCAAGTTTCTCTTTTGAGACAAGGTCGCACTTATTGATGACTATTATGAAAGGCTTCTTTAAACTGATAATCTCCTTTTCGACCTCGCTGTTTCGAGTCTCGTCTGGAAAACGGGCGTCTACGACTTCAAGAAGGACATCAGCTTTATTTATAACATCCTTTACCAGAGCTTTGTAACTTGTCATCGATAGGATTATGACAAACTAAAAATATAAAGATATCTTCAAATCAAACTCTCCTTTACTGGATATTGCTTTGTAAACACTGAGGTAGCCCCCCTCTACCATTGAAAACATTAACAAGATCTTCAATCGCAACCGACACTGATTCTGGAGCGAGATATCTTGTTATGTTTATAACTATTACTTTTTCAAGCTCCATATCTAACATTTTTCCAACGGCCGCATTTGCAGCCAGGACCCTGCCTTCAAAATCCAGTATCAGTATGCCGTCGAGAGTATTATTGATAAGAGTGCGGAAGTTTTCTTCACTTGCTTTCAGTACCTTTTCTAATTTCAATATTGTTAATATACACTTCTACATGCTGCTTAATCATGTCTCCTGCCAGTTATCCCAGAGAAAATTCCTTTATCTGAAAGGTTTAAAACCTCTTGCTGCCAACCGTTAGTATATCTAATCATTAGTGCATATGACAATTCTAAAAAGGTCAAAATCAGATCTTAATCTACTATTGGTAAAAAAATAATGAGAGATAATAAGAACATGCAGGATGCTTTCACAAACAGTATGGAAAACCAGGGATCCGAAAGACAGGCGAATGTTGTTATAGTCCGGTACGGGGAGCTTGCTCTCAAAAGTCCTGGAGTTAGGAACTGGTATGAGAAAATACTTATGAAGAACATCGCCGCAATGCTGGACTCAAAAGGTATTCCATACTCCCTCATGCGGAGAGAATGGGGCAGGATATTTATTGAGACAACAGATCCGCGTGCGGCTGGAGCGGCAGCAGATGTTTTTGGGGTAGTTTCAACCTCCTCTGCATTAATTACAGAACCAACCCTTGAGAGTGCAGCCGGAACCTGTGCTATTCTTGGAAAAGACCTCATTAGGGAAGGTGAATCTTTTGCTATTCGGGCCAGAAGAAGTGGAAATCATTCATTCTCGTCAACGGATATAGGGAGAGCCTGCGGAGATGCTGTCTGGAATGCACTTGAAAAAGAAGGGAAATGCCCCAGGGTGAGCCTGAGTTCTCCTGATAGGGAAATTTTTGTAGAGATGAGGCAGGATCTGGCTTATGTTTATCTGGAAACAGTTAAAGGAGTGGGAGGGCTTCCCCTTGGCACTCAGGGAAATATGGTAGTGCTTATGTCAGGAGGTCTCGATTCCCCGGTTGCTGCCTGGCTCATGATGAAGCGCGGAGTTTTGATTACCCCTGTATATTGCAATACGTCCCCTTATGCAGAAGACGCGGCAAAAGAACGTGCTTTTGACTGCATCCGGCAGCTTCAGGCCTGGGCTCCCGGGCATCAGTTCACGACTTATGAGATTCCACATGGCCCCAACCTCAGATCTTTTATAGACACCTGTGATCGAAAAAATACCTGTCTCCTCTGCAAACGCATGATGTACAGAGAAGCCCATGAGGTCATGAAAAAAGAAGGTGCAAGTGGAATTATTACCGGCTCTTCCCTGGGACAGGTAGCTTCCCAGACTGCTGCGAATATGCATGCCGAGATTTACCAGCTGGCTATCCCGATTTATCACCCATTAATCGCCTTTGACAAAAATGAGATCGTGGATATTGCCCGCAGAATTGGAACCTATGACATCTCTACAAGGTCTGCAGGAGGCTGTGCTGCAGTCCCTGAGCGCCCCGAAGTCAGGGCAAACTATGACCTTATAGTTCTCGAAGAGAAAAAACTTGATATTAAAACTCTGGTTAGCAATGCTTTGAAAGCTGCAAAGGTCCTGAAGCTCTAAATAGATCTCTGGGCTTTTTAAAAGAGAATTTAAGCCTTAAAG
>DUGS01000084.1:4448-9068 GCA_013331265.1 Methanosarcina sp. | reverse complement strand
TAAAATTTATACTTCAATCACAATGCATATTGTATTTGATATTGTACCTCAGGCATGTAAGTCCTATATTATTATGAGTTTCTTGCTATGATTTTCCTGCTATGAGTTTCCTGCTATGATTTTTCTGCTGATCATTAACTCTATATATATTTTTTAAGAAATTTGACCAAGGCAAACTGTAAGCTCTTATATTGTAAAGAAGAATTTTGAGAAAGGTATATCAGCTTTAACTGTACAGGTTTTCGTTAAAGCTTATTGAGTAACTTTATTCATCATTACCGGAATTTTCAGTATCTTTTTTTTCGGCTCTATGTTTATGGAGCGCCATCTCAATATTGCTGTGCAGATCCTCTTCTTTAAAAGGTTTAGAAATATATCCTGCTGGTTCTGTCATTTTAGCCCTTTCAAGGGTTTCATCGTCAGTATAAGCTGTCAGATATAGTACAGGAATTTTAAGGCGGGTTTTTATCTCACGGGCAGCTTCAATACCATCCATGTCCCCTTTCAACATAATATCCATCAAAACAAGATCCGCATTCGTCAACTCTGCTTTTCTTATTGCTTCCTCTCCTGTGGACGCAGTACCTGGTACAGTGTAACCCAAATTTTTGAGTTTGTTTCTGATATTCAGAGCGACGATGTTCTGGTCTTCAACAACCAGAATTTTTGCCTTTTTCATTGTATCTCCCCTTTAATACTGGATAAATTTTCAGATAACTGGTAGGGGTCCTTAAACCAGATCCTAAACCTGGTTCCTGAATCACTTTCAAGTTCAATCGTACCCTCCAGCTGCTCGACAAGTATATTTACGAGTTGCAGGCCCAGAGAGGTCGTGCTCCTGAAATCAACGTTTTCCGGAAAACCCAACCCATTGTCCGAAACTACCAGTGTATACTGAACATTTTTATCAACTGAACTCTTAGAACCAATATTATTAGTGATATTACTTATACTTTTATTCCCGGTATTCTCTTCTGCCCTGCTGAGTTTAATGCAAATTTTTCCTCTCCTGCCTGATGGAAACGCATGCTTCAGAGAATTGGATACAAGTTCATTGATGATTATTCCCAGAGGAACTGCAGTGTCCATTCCTAGAAAAATCTCTTCGATGTCGAGCTGCATATCAACATCCCCTTTTCGGACAATGTAGGAGTGGAACAGTACCGCTGTCAGTTTTTTAAGGTAAGCCGAGAAATCCAGAGTCTCATTGTTTCTTGACCTGTACAGTTCTTCGTGGATTATTGCCATTGTAGCAACACGGTTCTGGCTCTCACGGAAAGCTGCCAGAACTTCCAAATCATTAAACTTTTCAGCCTGAAGTTCAAGAAGGCTTGAGATAACCTGCAGGTTGTTCTTTATCCTGTGATGTATTTCCTTTTTACGAAATTCTTCCACCTTTGCAAGAGATTCTTCAGCTTCTTTCTGCTTGCTTATATCGTAGACTGCACCCTGCAGAATCCTTTTTTTGCCCATAGGGTCTGAAACGTTCTGAAAAATTTCGCGGACCCACTTTATTTTTCCATCTTTATTCACTATTCTGTAATCATGCTCTATGCAGAGCATGGGGTCTTTTACCAATCTCTCTTTATTTTCAAAAAGTCTTTCCCTGTCTTTGGGATGAACAATCTGGTACCAGTCAATTTTTCCGGAAATCAGGTCTTCCTTTCTGTAACCCGTAATTTCTTCTATATTGCCGTCTACAAGAATAAGAGTGGAGTTGAGTCCCAGAGCAGGGTTGAGTCCCACTTGAAAAACAATTCCCCTAAATTTTTTCATAAAGGACCCGTAACGAGCTTCACTTTCTTTCAGTTTTTCCAAAGCTAGTTTTATGCCTGTAATATCTTTCATTACGCCGAAAGACTTTCTAATGCTTCCGTCTTCATTTCTCTGGTAAACCCCACTATCTTCCACATGGATATAGTCCCCGTCCTTCTTCCGAAATCTGTACTCAATACGAAACTTATTTTCTTTTTCTTTATATACACTGAGTTCATTAAGAGCTCTTTCCCTATCTTCTGGATGAATATGATCGGCCCATGAAGTATAATCAAATTTGTTAAATTCTTCTACTGTGTATCCCGTAACGTCCTGAATAGCTCCTGCCCACTTGATATTCTTGTTCCCATGTCCATGTTCAAACACTATCTGCCCGGTCTGTTCGGCAGCAATCCTGAATCTTTCTTCGCTCTCCTGGAGCTTCTCCTGAGCAGAGCTTTTCTCTGTGATATCTTTTATTACTCCGACTGCCATATACACGCAGCCTTTTTCATCTTTCAGGTAAACTCCCTCGTCCTCCACATAGAAATAAGTTCCATTCTTTCTCCTGAACCTGTAGTTCTGATGGAAATCTCCCCCATGCTGCATGCAATATTCGTGAGCATCCCTTATTCTCTGAAAATCGTTGGGATGAATCAGGCCCATCCAGCCGTCAACCCTTAATTTCTGGAATTCCTCATAACTATACCCAGTAATCTGAGGAATCGCTCCTGCCCAGTCAATTCTGTCATCCCTGTAGTTATTGTAATATAAAAGCATTTTAGTTTTTTCTGCGATCAAACGATAGCGCTTTTCACTTTTTTCCAGGTTGTCGTGGGCAAGTTTTCTCTCGGTAATATCTTTAATTACCCCGAGAACTCTGTATGTATTTCCATTTTCGCCTTTCAGATAAATGCCTCTGTCTTCAACGCAGATATAACTCCCATCTTTTATTCTGAACCTGTATTCTTCAAAGTATTTCTCCCTATTTTTCATGCATTTTTCATGCACTTTCCATATCCGATCCCGGTCTTCAGGGTGAACGTGTTCTATCCATCCCTCCAGGTTTACCTGCCTGAACTCTTCTGGGCTATATCCAGTGAGCTGCGGGATTGCTCCTGCCCAGTCAACTTGATTTGATTCTACCTCGTAATCGTAAACTAGCTGTCCCGTCTGCTCGGCAACAAGCCTGTACTTCTCTTCAGTTTTCCTGAAAAATTTCTCAGCCTTTTTCCGTGGAGTAATATCCAGCATTACTCCCACAATTCCGGCAATTTTACCAGAACTGTCCTGGTAAGTAGCTTTATGGAACAGGAAATCTCTAACTACACCGTCATCACAGATGACCCTGGTCTCGTAGTAGCGACTACCCTCATTTTCTAGAAGTTCCCTGTCATGTTTAGAATAGATCTCAGCCAGCTCTTTTGGAACTCTCTTCTGAAACTCAGAGAATGATCCCCCTATGACCATCTCTTTAGGAAGCCCCATGATTTGCCTGGCAAAACTCTCGTTACAGTTTACGTAAATCTCATTCAGATCCCTCTGGAATACAGGGCTTGGAATGCTGTCCAGAAGTGTCTCAAGAAACTGGAAATTGTTCCTGAGGGTTTTTTCAACCCTTTCTCTCTCAGCTACTTCCTTTGCAAGTTTTTCATTTATTTCTATGTACTCAAGAGTCTTTAGTTCAACCAGTTTTTCCAGCCTTTCACACTGGGACCTGAGTTTCTCTTCAGCCCGCAACCTGTAGCTGATATCAAATCCATAAATATCTATGCAACCATCTTCCGGGCAGGCGTAGGGCATCAGAGAATACGTACCTTTCCCTGTATTGATTTCAATGTGTTCTGAATCATTTAGTGAGAGGATTCTTCTGATATCGTAAGTAAGGGACTGAGGGAGCCCTTCTCCTTTATTTATGCCCCAGTATTCAAGAAGAAGGCAGGCTGCTCTATTTGCATAACAAACCTTTCCGTTCTTATTTACCCTGAGAACAGGGTTAGGGTTTTCCAAAGGAGAATGTTTTATTATTTTTTCTCGCAGTATTATCGAGCTTTCCTGTTCTTTTTCCCCACTTTCTTCTTTTCTCTCGGGTAAGCTGTTACATTTAATGAATACCAGTCCCCCATTTCACTCTTTGCGTAACTGCAGGCAGAGTGAGAATCAATATTTAAGCTCAAAAACAGGGTTAAAAATAGCCTTTTGAGGATTTTTCCATTTTTCCGCTATTTATCCCCTTTAATCCTGTACATCTGGGGTTTTATTGTATAAAATATAAGCTTGCCTATTATAGATCGCATTGTTTAAAAACTATATGATGTGTTTCTGCATTTTGCAAAGTGCAGGTCCGGATTATTATTTAACCTGAAAATTATATATTATCTTTTATGCTAAGAACCTGGTCTAAAAGCGAAATAGAACAAATGAAACTCGGAAAAATAGAATCATAAAAAGAAAATTTAACTGAGATCTCTTTTAAAAAACGTCTTTTAAAGAATATTTATTTAATAATTATATAGTGGCCAGGGGAGCTTAAACTTTCCCTGGCCATCTGAGGGGGTTATTCTAGCGTGGGATGACCACACCAATATTTAATAAGAGTTATTTGTATTTATTTCTTTGCTATTTTTACACAGTTATATAATAACTGTTCCTCAAAATGAGTATCAAGAGGATAAATATATTTTCAAAACATGTTAATTTTTTTATAATACTGACATTTAAATACATCAAATTAACAGATTCCAATTGAACTGTTGAAAATAAAAAAAGTAGTCTAAAAAATTGTCTATATTAATGGACTCGGCGGGATTTGAACCCGCGGCCTTTACGTTGCGAACGTAACGATCTACCCCTGATCTACGAGCC
>DUGS01000084.1:3509-4377 GCA_013331265.1 Methanosarcina sp. | reverse complement strand
TGGACTCGGCGGGATTTGAACCCGCGGCCTTTACGTTGCGAACGTAACGATCTACCCCTGATCTACGAGCCCTTTTACTAAAAAGAGAATGATGAAAAAAGTTTTCCGGAAATATTATATCCGGCTCTTTTTTCCTTCTCAGATGCGGTAGAGTTCCATAATCTGGATGTTCTCGACACCCGGTACTTTGGCAAAGGCTTCTTCTACGGCTTCGGTTCCGCCTTCTTCATCGTTCACGATCAGCGTAACAATCAGGGCCTTTAATCCAAAGGCTATTGGCTCTTCGGCTATGTCCCCGTGAAGATCGGCTCCTGCCGGAATTACGTTTTTGAGATTTTCCTTAAGCCCTACAAGGTCGGTGTCAACGCTTTCTGGCATGATTTTCATTTTTGCTGCAACATCACCCATTTCAATACCTCTTATTATTTATATTTATCCTGTAAGCCGTTTACAATTTACTTCTGGATCTTCCGGCACTCTGTCCGAAATCACGGAGCTTTGAATCCGCACTTAGGACAGGTATATACATTGCCCTGCTGCCTGCAGCTTGCACATCTTCCAATCTCTACTCCGCACTGGGGGCAGGGAAACTTCACATAGCCTTTTTCCACAAGGCGAATTCCGCACGAGGTGCAGTATTCAACTTTCTCTGATGACATTTTTATTCTCCTTAATTATTCTTTATAGGGAACTGCAATGAATTAACCGGTGAATCAGGCACTTTCCTTAAGCTTCGGTATCCTGCTTTTTTTTGGCACCTGTATTAACACATCAACAAATCTGGTGAATGAATGTAATGATGTTTTTTGGACACGGTTTGCTTCTCTCCCTAGTCATATACGATATACAATTTAAATATTCCCCTTTA
>DUGS01000084.1:3132-3347 GCA_013331265.1 Methanosarcina sp. | reverse complement strand
ATACAATTTAAATATTCCCCTTTACCGCCGTACAGGGCACAGGCTTTCCGTACACTGCCTGAATCACTCTTTCCGGGAATTTTCCATTTATAATTACGCATTCCATTCTGTTTTTTTGAAGGAATCCGGGCAGCGCAGGGTCAATACAACTCTCAAAGCCTCCTGCAAAATCCGATGTAATAATTTCTCTGCTCAATTTTCCTTCCATGAATATC
>DUGS01000084.1:0-2939 GCA_013331265.1 Methanosarcina sp. | reverse complement strand
TAGCTTTAATAAATAAAGCTCCTGTCTGCTTAGCTACCCAGGCAGCAATCGTGTCCGAGGTGATATCCCACGAATGGGGTAGAGGGTCTTCTCTCCTCAGGAGCCCGTAAGGAAACAGAATTGAAACGCCAGGGGTCAGCTCTTTAATCGAATCCGTGCCTTTTGCATGGCTTTTATCCTGTAGATAACAGGCATATTGTTCCATGCCAAGTATAGCCATCCAGTGAGCTGCGTCATCTCCGAGCCCAAACCTCTCGTCAGCTCTTCTTACGGCGTCAGCAAATATCCCTCCTCCGGGCACAATAAGGATGGAAAATGGCTTTTTTTCGGAGGTAAGCCCATCAGGAACAGTCACATGATTTCCTGACCCAAATTCTTTTACCAGCCTGTTAACAAGTTCTGGAGCTTCCTGGACCAGGCTCCCTCCTACTTTGATGACCACTCTAATAGATTTCATTTATAGTTCTTATCCATTACAGCTTTTCTGTTAACTGCTTTCAATTTATTTCTGGTTTTCTGGAGAAGAGTATTTTTATGCCTCAATTTCTTGATGTCTCGGTTTCCAGCAAACGGGCGGCAGCATATGCAGGAAATACTTTAGAGACCTCTTCTCCCCAGTGCCCTGCAACCGAAATACATTCGAGTCCAAGCCTTTCTGCAGCTTCTGCTATCATAAATTCTCCAAGGCCCGCTGCTGCAACTTTCTTAAGTCCGTTCCTTTTTGCAACTTCGGAAATAGCTTCAGCAAGGGTAGAAACCTGCTTTTCCTTTACCTGTTCTGCGATCTCGTATATCTCCTGCTCCCCCACTTCTGAAAGGTCTGCGCAGACCAGCCTTGCAATCCTGCGCATGGAATCTATTTTAGTCCTGCCTGCTCCGTCAGCAGTCTCACAGGTATACATGCTTTCATCAATTTTTCCGAGTATTAAATATGCATCTGCTGTTGTTGCAAAGAGTTCCGAGGATGTTCTGCATACGCCTTTTTCGAGATTTACTTTTTCAAGAAGTGCGGCGAGATTTGTTCTGAGAGTGCCTGCGTATACAAGTTCACTCCTGAGCAGCCTTTCGAAGTCCGTATACCCTGCCCTGTGCTCCCCTGATATAATCGGAATAATATCGCTTGTGGTACTGCCAACATCAACAAAAATACAGTCTCCGATCTCTTTCCCTATCAGTCTGGCTGAGGCTGCCCAGTTTGCGGCAGCAAGCTCTCTCAGGGAATCTGTTTCGCTCTGGAACCTTCCCTGGCTGTTTATATACGAGACATTCTCAGGGCCAAAAGCAGAATTAACAGTTTCTTTTATGAAGCGTATGCCCTGCTCTTTATTCTCAAAGCAATCGGCAAGTTCTCCTGTCATCACAACAGCGACTTTTTCAGGATTCAGCCTTTGCGAGATCTCTTTTAAGACTTCCGGAAGCCGGGTATTTTTCCAGAGTGGCAGGTAATGAAGTTCCACAACAGTTCCGTCCGAGGATGCAAGTTTTGTGTTTGCCCCTCCAATGTCAATTCCTATTATTTTTGAATACATTTCAATTCCTTTCCGCGTTTTTTCCAGGTCTGTAATTTCCAGATCTCTACTTGCTTGCACTTTTCCAGTTCTCAGTGCTTCCCAAAAAGCTCGCCCAGCATATCTTTTGAAAAGTGATATTCTCCCTCGATCTCCACGGAATCAGGGAGGGTCCCGAATCTATTCATGAGAAGAAGTTCACCAATTTCCTCCCGCATGACCCTGCTGATGCCAAATAATGAGGCGGTAGGCCTTGGATTCACATCAACGATATAAGGAAGATCTGAAAGCACAATATCCACACCTACATACCCGGAGCAGTCAAGGCATTTTACTGTAGAGATTGCAGCCTCATAGAGTTCGTCTTTTCTGGATGTGTGATAAGGGGTAAGGCTGCCATTATATTTTATGCCCGAAACTCCGTTTTTCTCCGTATTTTCTCCTCTCTTCTCCTCGTTCTCGTCAAACTCGATGAACTGGCGGTTTACCGTAAGTGGAAGCGGTTTTTTTCCTGCAATAAGGCTAACGCTTAGATGTTCTCCTTCAATATATTCACTTGCAATAAATTCCCCGGTTTTTTCGAACTCTTTAACCAGATATGTTGCCTCTGCCCCGCACCCGAACCTTGGCTTTATAACATACTTTTTGCCCTCTTTTGCTTCCTGCACAATTTCAGGAGCATTAATTCCCGCTTTTTTCAGGATTTCCGTGCATCTGATTTTATCTGCACAGCAGGCTGCAGATTCCGGAGAGCACCCCAGGTTTACTGTATTCTCTTCAAGAATCCGGTTCAGCTCCGGAAGCATCCCGTCAGGAGCAATAATCAGTCCGGCATCACACTTCTTTGCTTCCCGTTCAACTACCTGCCTGAAGTTTTCAGCAGTTGATTCCAGTGCTGTGCCTGCACCTATTTCAGTTCCCGCAGCAGGATAATACACCTCGTGTCCCGCGCGGACAAAGCTTTCGGCAAGCGTTTTTAACATAGCTGCCCCTTCAGGAATCAGGGACTTTTCAATATCTGTAGCTACAGCGAATTCTGCAATCAGGATTTTCATCGAAAAAGAAAAACCCGGTCATTTTATATTATTTTTGTCTCGCCCGAGTTGCGCCTCGGGAGTACGCGGTCTGTTTCACTCGCTGCGCTCGCTCAAGCAGACTAATTTATTAGTTATGGAACAAGCTAGACTCAGGGGGACTAATTATGGGTTATTTGATGGATTCTAACAATAATCTGCGCTCAAGAGGAATTTAACTCTAAGGCGGGAAGTCCCCTTCCTTGACAGCCGTAGGCTGGCAGGTGGGGGATGAAAGCCGTCAACTTCCACACAATTTATCTTTTTAAGTTCTGAAATTCTATTTATATGTAGACCTCTTGTTTATATACTGCTATGCATCTAACGGCAAAAATTAAGATTTATCCAACAGAAGAGC
>DUGS01000024.1:4445-10242 GCA_013331265.1 Methanosarcina sp. | reverse complement strand
TTGCACTTGGAGCTATAGAAGCAGGCGTCCAGGTAGTAACAGGGTATCCGGGCACCCCCTCGACCGAAGCACTGGAAACGGTTGCCCGGTACGCAGATAGGTGCGGGATCTATGCCGAGTGGTCAAGCAACGAAAAGGTTGCACTTGAGACGGCTGTAGGGGCGGCTTATTCAGGGGCAAAAGCGCTTGTGACCATGAAACAGGTAGGATTAAATGTTGCATCCGACCCACTGATGAGCCTTACCTACATAGGCGTAAAAGGGGCTCTTGTCCTGCTCGTAGCCGATGACCCGGGGCCTCATTCCTCCCAGACCGAACAGGACACGCGAGCTTTCGGGCATTTTGCAAATATCCCTGTCCTTGACCCAGCGACCCCTCAGGAAGCTTACGAGCTTACAAAACTGGCTTTTGAGCTATCGCACGAGTTCGAAGTTCCGGTCATCCTCAGGACTACCACGCGGGTTTCCCACAGCTGTGGAGATGTTGAAGTTGCAGCCCCAGGACCTGCGGCTGTTGAAGCTTCCTGCGAGGGCTTTACAAAGGACAGGCGCTGGACGATTTTCCCAAGGCTTACTGCAGAAAGACACCCCTGGCTTGAGAATGTGCAGGTCCAGCTTTCAGAACGCTTTTCAGGGCTCCCGTACAACTCCGTTTCAGGAAGCGGAAAAATCGGGATAATAGCTTCAGGGGTTTCAGCTCTCTATGTAAAAGAGGCTGTAAAGGGCTTTGAAGAGCTTTTCACTATCTTCCGGATAGGGACAGTGCATCCTTTCCCTGAAAAGGCAGCTCTCTCCTTCTTAAAAGGGATCGAAAAACTGATAGTGGTCGAAGAACTTGACCCTTACCTTGAAGAACAGGCTCTCCAGCTTATCGGAAAGGCTCACCTGCCTGTTGACATTTATGGAAAAAAGAACGGATTTTTCCCTGTGAGCGGGGAATATAACGTCGATGTTGTAATCGATTGCATAAACAAGGTGCTTTCTGACCTTGGAGAAAATTCCCGCCTTTCCCACGCTTCCCCTGCAATTTTTAGAGGGGAGCTTCCGCCTCTGCCAGTCCGGGCTCCTACCCTCTGTGCAGGCTGCATGCACAGGACTGTCTTTTATGCCTTTAAGCAGGCTGCAAAACAGCTTAAAAAGGACACTCAGGTCGAGACTATTTTTTCCGGGGATATTGGCTGTTATACCCTTGGAAACGCATACCCTCTAAATATGGTTGATACCTGCCTTTGTATGGGGGCAGGAGTAAGCATTGCAGGAGGGCTTTTCCGCACGAACCCGGAGGTGAAGCAGGTGGCTTTCATTGGAGATTCGACATTCTTCCATTCAGGCATCCCTGCCGTAATAAACGCGGTTTACAACGGAGCTGATATTACCCTTGCAGTCCTTGATAACCGCACAACAGCCATGACAGGGCACCAGCCCCATCCCGGAATAGGAGTGACTGCACTTGGGAATCACTCAAAAGCAATTGATATTGCCAGTGTTGTACGGAGCTGTGGAGTTGAGTTTGTAAAGACCGTGGAAACAGGAAGCCTTGAAGGCTGCGTGGAGGTTGCAAAGGAAGCCATGGAATTTAAGGGTCCTTCCGCAGTCGTGTTCAAAGGAAAATGTGTCGGGATTACAAAATCAGGGACACGCTTTGAAATTGATTCAGAAAGCTGCACAGGCTGCGGGTTCTGCGTAAAGCAGCTTGGCTGTCCTGCTATTTTCCTCCCTGCTGGAGAAGACAGACCTCTCATCCAGGACAGCTGCAGCGGCTGCGGGCTCTGTGCACAGGTCTGTCCTTCAGGGGCCATAAGGGAAAGTTGGGTGAAGAAATGAAGTACGATATTCTGATCGCAGGTGTTGGAGGGCAGGGCGTGGTGCTTGCTTCCCGCATGCTTGCACTTGCTGCAATGAAAGCCGGATTCTGTGTGAGCACTGCCGAAACCATAGGCATGTCGCAGAGGGAAGGGTCGGTAAGCAGCCATATAAGGATTGGAGATGAAATCTCTGGTTCTCTTATCCCTGCAGGGCAGGCAGACCTGCTTATAGGTCTCGAACCCGCAGAAACCGTAAGAAACCTGCCTTTCCTGAAAAAAGGCGGAAAAATCATAGTGAACTCGCATTCCATCCCGCCGGCGTCAAAGCCACCGGGAAGTCCTGAATACGACCCTGCAGCTTTGCTGTCATTTTTGAAAGCACACGCTCCGGGTCTCCTTTGCCTTGATTTTACACAGCTTGCAGAAGACGCAGGCACATACAGGGCTGCAAATGTTGCAATGCTTGGAGCTGCTGCAGGTACAGGCATGCTGCCTTTTTCAAAAGAAATTATTCTGGCAGTACTTAAAACAGAAATTCCTGAAAAACACAGGGCTGTAAACAGAACTGCGTTTGAAGGAGCGGTTGAAAAAATTAAGCTAATCTCCGGTCACCTTAACGGGGAACAGAAGGTGAACTCAAATGTATGAAGTATCCATGGAGTCTGAACTCGATCCAGATGTTCAGCTCTACCATCCCAAACTCTCGGAAGAAGATACCCTTGCAAAACTGCAGGGCCTGCTTAAACGTGTAGTTGAAGGCAGCCCATTTTACCAGAAAAAGTTCAGGGAAGCAAACGTAGATATCGAGAAAATAAAGTCTCTTGAAGACCTGAAACTCCTTCCTTTCACAAATAAAGAGGAACTGAGGGATGCATATCCACTCGGGCTGCAGGCAGTGCCCGAATCCATGGTCGTAAGGATCCATTCTTCCTCAGGAACAACTGGCAAGCCTGTAATCATTCCTTACACCCGGAAAGATGTTGATGTCTGGGCAGAGCTTATAATGCGCTGCTACATGCTTGCAGGCCTCAACAACCAGGACAGGATTCAGATAACACCCGGGTATGGGCTCTGGACAGCAGGGATAGGGTTTCAGCTTGGAGCCGAGCGCCTTGGAGCAATGGCAATACCCACAGGCCCCGGAAACACCGAAAAACAGCTCGAGATGCTAACTGACCTTAAGTCCACAGCCCTTGCAAGCACATCTTCCTATGCGATTTTACTTGCCGAAGAGATTGAAAAGCGCGGCTTAAAAGACAAGATCCACCTCCGTACAGGAATTATTGGCTCAGAACGCTGGAGCGAGAAGATGCGAAACAGGATCGAAACCGAACTCGGAATCGAGACCTATGATATCTACGGGCTGACCGAAATCTATGGGCCCGGGATTGCCCTTGATTGCTCTTATCACGAGGGGATGCACTACTGGTCCGACCACCTGCTCTTTGAGATAATCGACCCTATAACTGGCGAGCAGCTTCCTGAAGGCACGCTTGGAGAACTTGTAATTACCACCCTTACAAAGGAAGGAGCTCCCCTGATCCGATACAGGACCAGAGACCTGACGCGCATAATCCCCGGAACTTGCAAATGCGGCTGTCCTTTCCCGAGAATTGACAGGATCCTCGGCAGGTCTGATGACCGCATAAAAATTAAAGCAGTAAATATCTATCCCGGCCAGATCGAGGATATAATCCACAGAGTCCCTGGGGTCAGCAGTGAATACCAGATCCTCCTTACCCGCAAAGACGGCAGGGACAGCATGACCTTCAGGGTTGAAATTGAAGGGGCAGAAGACTCTGCAAGGAAAGAAAATATTGAAAAAGCCCTGGGAAAAGCGTTCAAGGACTTTATCGGAGTAAGTGTGAATATTGTCTGCTTAAAAATAGGGGAACTTCCCAGAAGCATGAAAAAGACAAAAAGAGTGATTGATGAAAGGGAACTTTAAACTCCTTTCATCATTCATTTTTCCTTCAAAGGTCTTATTTGCTTTCTTTTTAGCACTTTTTAATTACTACCAATAATTGTCGGACAGCCTCCAAGCAACGGAGTATGTTCCACGCCACCGCTCTTGTTATATTGGTTATTAAAAATCAAATATTTTCATTTGCTGATATGCTTCTTTTTCTTCCTGGTTTCCTTGATTTTCAACATAGTTTTTGATAGAATGTCAGGTGCAAGCGACTTTGCATACTCATAAACAGTCACCAGATCACTTACACAATTTTCTGGAATACAGGCATATTCTTCATTTACACGCTCACCGTGCACAGGCAGGTCAAAGCTTAATGCCTGGTAACCTTTTTCAACGGCTTTTTGTGCCATCATGAAAATTACGGTGTCCTCTTTATTAGAAAGGTTGCCATGAACTTCAATCAACAGCTTTTCACTCTGCTTTCCCCACAGAATGGCAGGAATAAGTATTTCATTATTTGAGATATAAAAATGTCTTTTCACCATTCTCTTACTGATCTACGAGCAAAAAATAAATTTTATTTGCATTCATTCGACTCAGTTCCAAAATCTGATGATTAAAGTCAGTGTAACATCACTATCTAAATTTGTAGTTTTATGATATGAATCATTATATCAAGTCCTGTTAAAAGCTGATATATTGACCATCCGGCATTTATTACATTTCTTTATTTCTCTAACTGTGAAACATGGACGATTTTTCACATAACTTTATGTAATTAAGCCGTTTTTAACATCCGATCGCCTTCAGACGAACAGTAACAGGCTAATAGCTAACATTTACTCGCCTTGACCATGGAAACTTTTTTGCATATATATTACTCAATAGCTCTTTCACTCACTTTTTCCGGGAAACCAATATACTCAAGCGCTCGATTCCGTATCCGAATCATATCCTGTTCTCGGGAAGAACTGTTATTTCGTATTGGTTCGGCAAAAGTAAGTGAAAACACAATTCTTCCACCAGCCCCGATCCCTCCGAGGATCAACGGAACAATTTCACTGATTGCCGGCAAAAAGACCATGCGATCTAGATGCAGGTTTCCGTATGTAGTTTGTAGATTCAGTTTTCCCAAGTTTGAAGGAATCGTCCCGGGAGTCATGTTCTTGTTATTGTGTGTAAACGAAAATGCCACATTTTTTCTATCCTGAGCAAAACGTGACAGGTTGTCTGTCTGGGAATACGCTTCAGGAATAGCTTTAAACATTGGCCCAAAACAGGCAAAAGCGTCAATGAAAGACGGTTCAAATCCCGGGACTTCCAGGCCCGCCGAGTCCAGTTTTTCCACACGTTTGTGCACCTCCTGATGCAAAACAGCAGCGTTCTCCCAGAAGGTTTTTTTCACATCATAGGTGTAGGGGAAGCTTGGAGCTCCGACACAAAGGCAAAATACGTCGCCAACCGATGTAGTTGCATGTCTTCTCAGGTCGAAGGGGACAGAAACCAGCTTGAAGTTTTTGGTAAATGGGCCTAATATATCATTATGTGCTGCAATACATGCTGCAGTCACTGCCGACCCTACTGTAACTCCTTCTTTTCTGCATTTCTCTAAAAAAATCTGTGACTCCTGGGTATCAAGCTCAATTAACACAGCGCCGCACTTCATTTTTTCCCAGTAAGCTCTGGTGATAGCAGCATAATCTGCCTGGAAAAAGTAGTGCGGACTTTTTTTCCACTTCCTGTTGGCATTGTACACAAAAAGCTGAGTAAGAATTGCAGAGAGGGAAAAAACACTTTTCTTTGGAATTAATTTCATGATGTCGGGAGGATTGAGTACAGTGATACTGCGTTCGGGGTCAGCATAATAGATTAAAATGTCACGGACCAGATTTGCCAGTGCCATCCCATCACAAATACTGTGATTGCACATGACTATAAGGTCTGACATTTCAGGGGAATGCAACAATATGAACCGAATCAACGGACCTTTTTCCAGCTCAAACGGGACCCTTTGTTCGTATTGAATTTCTTCAAACCATTGAGTATTTGAAGTCATTTTTGTAACTCTCAATGGAAGA
>DUGS01000024.1:0-4142 GCA_013331265.1 Methanosarcina sp. | reverse complement strand
ACATTGCACCCTGGAGTAAATAGAAAAGCACGTTCAAGATTGGTCACCTGGCGTACACATCCAGGAATTCCTGCACTATTTTCCGCACATTCATTTTGCATTATTACATCACCTTCACTTTCAATACCTGTCGAATTACACACTTTTTAGCGGAATATGCCATGTCCAGAAAAGTGAGCTAATGTTTTTGTCTTGTGAGGGCAACTCCGGCTCTTCCTTCTAACCGAACTGTTCGGCATCGGTTAGCTATGGACATTGTAAAGCAGTTTATTATTGAATAAAACTTTGATCAGTTTTTATTGATAGCATCCGCTATTCTGATTGTTGTTTCAATAATCGCATCATGGAATTTTCTGTGATCCCGTAATCAATGACTCAGTGTTTATTGCTGAAATGTTCGGTCTTGATTATCACACTTTTCCGGCGACCGAGAAATTGCTGGACAGAGGAATTTTGGCAGCATCTCGACATATGTATTGTAGCTTATTCCCTGTGCTGTAAAACTGTTTTTAATGGAAGGATCAGGGGAAACAACATTAAAACTAATCATCTGGATGTACATCCCAAGCAATATGGGGTCCAGGTCATTTCTAATAGATCCATCTTCAATTCCCTCCTTTACAGCGCAGTGCACAAGAGGCATATATTTCATAGAGAGTTCCATCATTGTTTGCGCATTTTCCGGATCAATTCTCTGAAAGAGTTGGGGGCCGAAAGTAGTAGCCATGTCGTTATATTCCGGATTCTCCTGTGAATATTCGATAAACCACTGAATCATTCTCTGAATTTTTTCAAAGCCTGTTTTCCCGTAGCTCATCTTTTCTATCATAGCTTCAACAAAGTCCGTCCATTTTCGAGAGATAATGGCAAAAAAAAGTGAATCCTTACTTTTGAAATAA
Source organism: Methanosarcina sp. (assembly GCA_013331265.1). Taxonomy (GTDB): domain Archaea; phylum Halobacteriota; class Methanosarcinia; order Methanosarcinales; family Methanosarcinaceae; genus Methanosarcina; species Methanosarcina sp10923u. The sequence goes on along the minus strand of DUGS01000024.1, from coordinate 3,243 downwards.
AAGTAAAGTGCGCCTTTGCTCAGTTCAACTTCCTGTGCTATTTCATCCATGGATACTTTATCATATCCCTTTGAATAGAACAGTCTCTCGGCCGCGTCTATGATTTCGTTACGCCGCTTCTCTTTTTTGCGTTGTTGCCTGTCTGTAGCTACCATAATCTTTCCGTTGTATTTCTACTGTGAGTCTATTTTTGACGTTCAGTCGATTTTCGACTATAAGTCAACATTAAACTCATGGTCAAATAAACTATATAAAGATTATTCTTTAATTGTCTGGCACTCTTCCAGGCTATAAAAAATTAAAAAAAGAATACTTTAATTCCAATGTTCTGTGCACTTATTTTCGGAGTTTTTGTTTTTCGTTAATATCAAGAAGCATCGACTTCAGCTAAGAATTCAAGAGCAGGTTTGAGAAGCAAATTTAGATCCTGTGATATGAACAGATGGTCTCCTTCAATCAGGACAAGCTTTGCACCGGGAATCCCTTGAGCCAGTTCTCGAGTGATCCTCATAGAAACAGCCTGGTCCTTTGTGCCGTTTACAATAAGAGTGGGTGCTTTGATCTGGCCCAGTAATTTTCTGCCGTCGAAATTCAGGGGCGCTAAGCCTTGTCGAGCGAATGATTCGGGCGTTGGTGGGCACTGTTGCTTGAAAAGAAAGTCTGCACCCTTCATCATCTGTTTTTTGCCTCCGGGTATTCTCCACATGAGGCCCCAGATCACATTCCTCGGAAAAGGAACCCTGTGGAATGCCACGTGAAGCACCAGACTCTTGACACGCTCAGGGTATTTAGCAGCAAGCGCCAGGGCTGTGCACGAACCCATGGAAGAAGCAATGAAGTGGGCCTGTTTTATCCCCAATAAGTCTAAAAGACCGATTGTATCCTCTGCCATCATCTCAATAGAATAGGGGATATCCGGTTTGTCTGTCCTTCCCGAACCCCGGGTATCGAAGACGATCACCCTGTATTACAGGTTCATTATCCGTCTCTTTAAGGATTTCTTTTTATATCGATTACTTGTACTTAAACTGAATATCCCTGTCCATACATCCGGCTTTCCGTAGATGTCCTTTCAATTTTCACAATTTCTCTTGTTATCGTTTTTCTGAAAAACACCCCGGTTACTCAAACATGTATTTTTGGAATTTCCCAAAATTTTCGACCTTTTGCCTTCATTGAAATACTTTCTATTCCCATTCCCAAAGCTTCAACTGAAACAATTATTGCAAATTTTCGAATAATTCTCCAAAAACGATGACAGGAAAAATGTTATTTTTTTGCAGACATCTGCGGAAAGTCAGATACATACTAATTCATGCTTGGAGAGGATCATACGTTACTGAATGCTACTAAAAGACTTCGCGGATACTTTGCAGTAAAGCAGGAAAAAACACACCATTTAATAGAAAATAGCATGATGAAAAATTATGCAAAAAAAGGTAAGGAAAAAGGACTTTCATTCTTTGGGCATGTTATTCGAAGAATATCATGTGCGTTTTTTAATTTCTTCAGGTGAAGCAGGTTTTTCAGAAGTCTTTTTCTCATCGCTATCTTTCTTGAATATAATAGTTCTGTAAGGATATGGTATTTCGATACCTTCATCGTCAAAACGCTGTTTAATTGCCTCCCTTATTTCGCACCCTGCACCGTATGCATCACTTCTGTCCTTAAACCATACCTGCATGCGGAGATTTATGGCAAAATCTCCGAGTTCTGTCACGTATACTTTAACCTGTCCTCTTTCCCTGAAATCTGGATCTACCGCATGTAGTACGGAAGGGTTTATGAGCCCGTTTACAAAAGTCTCGGATTTCAGTATCCCTGGCTTTATAACATTGTACTCCAGTGTCTGGGGAGACATGACCTTGGGGTTTTTTCTGGCTTCTTCAATCATGATTTTCTTTGCCAGGCTGATATCAGAGTCGTAACTGATTCCAACATCTATTGGCCAGATAACTGCAGGGTCTTCTATGGTCCAGTTAACTATTGCCTCATTGCTGATAACCGAGTTAGGGATAATAAGGCGCCTGTTATCAGCGGTTAGAATCACCGTATGCCTGAGGTTGAGGTCCGTAACTTTTCCGTATTCGTTCATAATAGTTAGCCTGTCTCCAACCCTGAAAGGTTGGAACAGAGCAAGGGCGATGCCTGCAATAATGTTGCTCAGCGTGTTCTGGGCTGCAAAACCAATTACGATACCTGCGAGCCCTGCCCCGGATAACATGGCTACTGAGAGGCTGCGTAGTTCGGGAATACTGAATATTACAACAACCAGACCTATAAAATAGACTGCTGCAACCGCTATGTGCCTGAACATCCTGAATGTCGTGACGTCAATATGCAGCCGGCTGCTCGCTTTTTTATGGTAATTTATCAAAATGTTGTTTACGGTTCTCGCGACAAGGATAGTTCCTATGCCTATTAAAATAATAAACAACAGCGTACCGAAGTTATCCGAGAACCAGGTGAATGTATGCTCAAGTAGTCCGTCTAAATAGGATATATTTTCTGCAAAAGAAGTGGGAGTTTCTAAAGCATCTGGGGTAGTATTATTCAAAGTATCCAGGGTTTCCAGGGTTTCCATGCCATCAACCTTTGGCAGGAATCCTTATATAAATATTGATTTGATGAAGGGAAAAGTCAACAAGTAATATCTGTGAAAAGAGGTGCTGCTGGCTCAAATGTTTTTTAACAGTTCAGGTAAAATCCAAATACACAAAGTACTCTTTTTCAGGATTTTCGGCGGATTAAAATTCCTAATCCTTGAGAGAAGGTCGAGGATTCTGAATCATGCGAATGCGAACTACTCCTTCCTAGGGGGCTATCAAGCCGACAGGGAGGAGTAGTTCACATTAATGAATAAAACCGGAATCGAAAGTCAGATATACTAATTTATCATTATTATATATGGTAAATTAAATGTATGGACTGGAGATAGTTCTAACTAGAATTGACCCGATCATACTCAACCTTATTATTCTTTTTTTAATTGTAGTGTTTGGGTTGATTGTGGCCGAGTTAATTCTTAAAAGTTTGATAATTTACAGCCCTTTTTGAGATTTCTCGGCTTTTCTTTTATTTTTCTTATTTTTCCCACCTGAGTTCTAAAGTTCAATTTTCCGGTTTCAGTGGGTATTTTATAAAAGATACTCAGAACATGCCTTAAAATGGCTCAGAATCGTTAAGTTTACCGATTAGGATTTATACTGTGTTACTGCGAATTAGGTTTCAATCCTTGTTTTA
>DUGS01000175.1:8597-8909 GCA_013331265.1 Methanosarcina sp. | reverse complement strand
AATTTCTGCAACACTCCATGCCTGGGCAATAGTGCCACCTGGAGTATGGGGGTAATCTCCGTCAAACACCTCAGAAATAGTACCGATACCTGCCGTATCAAGGTGCTCATCAAAGCCCTCAAGAAGAGACCTCATATATTCAAGACTTCTGTTCGAGTATCCGTGGGTCTTCAGGTAAGCTTTCACAAAGGCTCCAAGGAGCCAGGGCCAGACTGTCCCGTTATGATAGGCTGTATCCCTTGTTAATGCGTCTCCACGATACTGCCCTTTATATAGAATGTGATCACATGAAAGGGTTCTGAGCCCAAAAGG
>DUGS01000175.1:8071-8439 GCA_013331265.1 Methanosarcina sp. | reverse complement strand
TGAAAGGGTTCTGAGCCCAAAAGGAGTGAGAAGATCTCTTTCAACTCTATCTACGATCGCTTTTTCTTTCTCAGGGGAAAGCATGGTATAAGGGAGCGAAACAGCAAAGATTTGATTGGGACGGATTGCAGGGTCTTTGATCTGGTTTCCTGCCTCGTCCTGAAATATAAGGTCAAAAAGACAGTTAGCCTCCGGGTTCCAGAAAGCATTTTCAAAATTCGAAGCTACCCCGGCTGCAAGGGTTTCATACAAAGAGATATCTTCACCAAGAAGCGTTCCGAGATAAGAAGCCGTTTTCAGGGCACTATACCAGAGAGCATTCACCTCACAGGCTTTACCCGCTCTTGGGGTCACAGCCCATTCCCCAA
>DUGS01000175.1:4262-7870 GCA_013331265.1 Methanosarcina sp. | reverse complement strand
GGTCACAGCCCATTCCCCAACTTTAGCATCCATCCAGGTCAATTGAGGGCCCTGTCGAATAAGGCAGTCAGGGTCCATGCCTATTCCAAAATCCGTGCCATTACAATAATTGTTTATAATATCCTCTACGGTATTCCAGATATCCGAGAGGAAAAGGAAGTCATGCGTATATGCGAAATAACGGTCAAGGGCATGAATAAACCAGAGAGAGGCGTCAACTGTATTGTAAACCGGCTCTCCTCCAAAAGCCGGGAAAGTATTTGGGATTAAGCCTCTCCGAAGGTATCTGGCGAAATTGTTGAGAGTGGACTTGGCCTCATCGAAACGATAAGGAATTAAAAGCAATCCGGGCAGAGAAATCATGGCATCCCTCCCCCAATCAGAGTACCAGTGGTATCCTGCAATCACTGTGTTTTCGCCTGAAAAGCGGTTTTTCACAACAAAAGCATCGGTTGCTTTGAGAAGCTTAAGAGCAAAAGGTTCGGTAAGCCTCGAATCAAGAGCGAGAAGATTCTGCCGATTTGCTTCCCTTGTGTAGAATTTATCAACCTGTTCAAGAGTAAAAGAAGAAATGTCTCCTGTTGAAGCAGCAATAAAAAAACGAGACTTTCCAGGTTCAAGTTTGCTTTCAAAGTAACCCGGATTGAAGTTATCCTCCTGGAAGTTAAGACCACGTTTCTTTTCAGTGTCATACTCCAGGTTATAGTGCCATACGGGGTTCGGATGGTACTGAAGATTGGATGAAACCGAGAAAGTAAATCCAGTAGAGCTTGCCAGGCTTACTCCTGAAGGCCCGGCTCTCTGGAAGAAAGAAAGATACCCTGAGCGGGCAGTGAGGTTAAAGTCTCTTGAGCTTACAAGGGGAAAAATTCTCAGTAAAGCTCCCTCTCTTCTGGATGTAATATCATAGAGAACGCAGGTTGTGTTACTGTTATGAATCATGAAGACTTTTTTATTTATGGTAAAGTCCCCGAGCTGATAAACCCAGAGAGGAAATGGGTAACGAATAAATTCGGAGAGGTAATCGAAGCCCGTAGGACTGATAGTGTCCGGATATTTATGGACAGCTAGTTTATAAATTTCTTCATTGATCGAGATTTCCTCATCGAGGGAAGAAAGCAGCAAAAGTCTTCCAGGAGAATTTTCTGGAGTTGCTACAAGGAGTCCGTGATAAGTCCTTGTACCTGCCCCTATGATTGTAGAAGAAGCATATCCTCCAAGCCCGTTTCCTATAACCCATTCTCTCTTTATTCCTTCTTCATATGTTGAAAGAAAATCTGCTCCAAACCTGCCCCCACTCATATATATTTGATTGGGGCTAATTTATTAAATAGCTGTACATTTGGAAAAAAACAATTTGTATCTGTGAACTATGACTCTGTGAACTATGGCTCGCTGCTGAGAAATCCTTTCCTGAAATTTATATCCTTTAAGATTTTTTTCTCGATATGTTTTACTCGCTATATGTTTACTCGCTACCTTCAAAACCCTGTCCCGGAGAAAAACTTTATTAGTCGTCGGGAAAAATTAGTTCTATTAATATTTTTTTTGCATTTTATTAAAAATTCTGGGGAGACATAAAAGAGGTTATCAAGGGGAGTAGAAAAGCATGACAGAAAACATGATATACACTTACCTGAACCCAAAAGTAGCCCTTATGGGAGCTGGTTGTGTAAAAGAAATTGGCAAGCATGCAAAAGGATTTGGGGGTACTAAAGCCCTGGTCGTTTCAGGAAAGAGCAGGCATGGAGAAGAGCTTGCAGGAGATATCCGGAAGATCCTTGAAGCTGCCGGGCTGAAAGCAGCAATCTTTGCAGGAGCGGAGCCGAATCCTACAGACAGTTCGGTTATGGAAGGGGCTGAAATATACAAAAAAGAGAACTGTGACCTGATCGTTGCTGTCGGAGGAGGAAGCCCGATGGACTGTGCAAAAGCCGTTGGCATCGTGGCTAAAAACGGAGGGGAGATTAACGACTACGAAGGAATCGGAAAGGTTACTAAGGGTATCCCTCCGCTTATCACGGTAAATACAACTGCCGGCACCGCAAGTGAGATGACAAGTTTTACAATTATTACGGACACAAAAAGGCACATCAAAATGGCAATCGTTGATCCCCGCATAACACCCGACGTTGCAGTCAACGACCCAGAACTGATGGTCAGCATGCCGCCAGCGCTTACGGCTGCTACCGGAATGGACGCACTTACCCATGCAGTTGAAGCTTATGTTTCTACCATGGCTACCCCGACCACCGATGCAGCTGCTATTAAGGCGATCGAGCTTATCTCAAAATACCTGCGGGAAGCCGTTGTCCATGGGAAAGATGTGCGGACAAGAGACATGATGGCACACGCCGAATATCTTGCAGGTATCGCTTTCAATAATGCAAGCCTTGGATATGTGCATTCCATGGCTCACCAGCTGGGAGGCCTTTATAATCTCCCGCACGGTGTCTGCAACGCAATTCTCCTCCCCTATGTGGAAATGTACAACAAGGAGGTCTGTCCCGAAAGGTTTGCCGATATCGCAAAAGCGATGGGAGAAAAAGTCGAGGGGTTAAGCGCGGATGAAGCTGCAGATAAAGCAATAGAAGCGATCAAAAAGCTTGCAGAAGACATTGGAATTCCTTCAGGATTGAAAGAGCTCGGAGCCAGGGAAGAAGACCTCGAACTGCTTGCGGAAAATGCCATGCAGGACGTCTGCAGGTTTACAAACCCAAGAGAGCTCTCAAAAGAAGATGTAATTGAAATATACAGGAAAGCCATGTGAGCGGAAAAAAGTGAACATGCGAAAGAAAACGTTCATGAATGGAGACTCAAATTATAAATTGATTTAAATATCTATTTTCCATATTTATGCACTCAAAAGGGGGAGTGGATCTGGAAAAATTAGAGGGTTCATCAATATAGACCATAATGGGTAGAAGGTTTGAGTGTTACTACAGCTTCCCGGACAGGAAGGCAAACCGGGATTATACTTCCCATATCCAGTACCATGATAAAAAGAATACACACAAGAGAAGGTATCCTGAATTCAATAAACAAAGGGAGTGATTTTTAATGGGACGGATCCTGGGCAGTCTAAGGGACCGTGAAAGCATGGGGGGGCCTCATGTTCACGGAAAAGAAGACAAGCAGATCTACAAAATGCGTGAAAGGATCTCAGGGCCCGGGATACAATGGACATTGAGGATGCGGAAGGAAGGACGGCCGCAATAATCAAAAAAGCCCTGATTACTCCTCTCCGCGACCGATTTAAAGTTGAAGTCACAAATGGGCCTGAAATGGATGTGCAGGGCAATATCCTGGCCCATGAATATAATATCGAGTCAGGGAGAGAAAAGGTTGCAGAGGTCTCCAAAAAGTGGTTTCCGATAAGAGATACTTATGGAGTGGAGGTTACTCCCGGACAGGACGCTGCCCTGATCCTGGCAATTACTGTAGCACTTGATCAGATGGTACACGACTAAACTTAAAGGTTTGAAAGAATAAAAGAAAATGAAAGAATAAAAGAAAATTTAGTTTAGAAGTAGACGGTAGGGGCTGAGTCCCTATTCTCAGGTCCCTACCTGCGATCCAACCCAAAGATTAAGAGGAAACCCTATTAC
>DUGS01000175.1:3818-4079 GCA_013331265.1 Methanosarcina sp. | reverse complement strand
AAGATTAAGAGGAAACCCTATTACCCTTAATCTGTACATTTATAATGCCCTTATTATATATATCATAATTGATACGAAAAGTTGTTTCTCACTCTAAATTATAATATCATCTAATAATTATATTAAATTAAAAATTTTAATGCTATTGAAAAATAAGAAACACTACCATAAGAAAAGAGCAGCAATAGGTTCGAAATATTTTACACCAAATTATTTTTCATTTGAAAACAATTTTTTATATAATTAATTTAAAATAATTTA
>DUGS01000175.1:3517-3690 GCA_013331265.1 Methanosarcina sp. | reverse complement strand
TATAATTAATTTAAAATAATTTATCTTATTAGTATATTCTGGAGTTGGGAAGTAAGATGGGTAAAATCTACCACATAAGGAATCACCTGGGGTCGCTGGTCCTTCTTTGAATCAATTTGCTTGGGGGAGCATAATATAGGATTCAAAGAACCTGTATTAGGGAATGTAGTATG
>DUGS01000175.1:3103-3314 GCA_013331265.1 Methanosarcina sp. | reverse complement strand
ACCAGTGCCTCTGGGCTTTCTCTAACTTGACTCTTTTTGCTGTTTCTCATATTGTACAAACCAGGAATCCTGAACTCTGACCCTTATAACCATATTACCATACCGAACTCCCTTGTTTACTTTTTTCCTTCAACTGTCAGTTTAGGAATCAAAAGTCAGTTTTCGAAAATGATTATTGGAACCTTTTCAGATCAGAAACTGAATTACTTAT
>DUGS01000175.1:0-2855 GCA_013331265.1 Methanosarcina sp. | reverse complement strand
TAAAAGTTGACGGCTTTCATCCCCCACCTGTCGCTACGCTCCGAGGAAGTGGACTTCCCGCCTTAGAGTCAAATGTAAGTTTTCAAATTCGCTTTTGATAAGTGGGGAAGAGCGGAATAATTGACTCCTTAAAGCGATATCCAAATATATTTATACTTGGGACGATGCCTTATGAAACACTCCCTAATTACCTTAAAGCTTTTGATGTTTATATAATCCCATTTAAAGTTAATGAGTTAACACCGAGTTCGAATCCTCTAAAACTTTACGAATATATTTCAAGTTAAAAAACGTAATTTAGATCAATTTACCAGAGTTAAAAAATATCATGGTTTTATTCAAATTGCATCAAATAAAAAAGACTTTTTGAGATTGATCAAGAAAAGTCTATAAATGAATCCCGATTTTGATGGAATTGAAAAAATTCTTGATGACTGTAGTTGAGATTATAAAAACTGAAAGCATGGTTCAAAATATTTTGAATTATGTTAAAATGGTGTGAAAATGAAAAATATAGTCATTTCAGGATACTTTGGATTTGACAATACCGGCGATGAAGCCCTTTTAAATGCAACCATATGGGAAATAAAGAATAATCTTACTGATTGTAATATTTGTGTAATATCTCATGATGCTGAGAAAACCAAACAAATACATGATGTTGATGCAATAGATCTAATGGATTTTAATGCGATTAGCTATGTCGTTTCAATTTCGGATTTGGTAATTGTTGGAGGGGGAGGATTATTTCAAGATCACGATAAAATGAATATTGCAGATCTTTTTTCTAAGTCAGGATATGGCACAGTTTCTTACGCAATTGTACCTTTAATAGCAAAAATGCATAATAAGCCAGTTTTTTATTTTGCTCAGGGAATTGGACCCCTTTTCTCAAAGGAATCGCGATCATTTATGTACTTTGCATCAGAGCTGGCTGATTTCATCACGGTAAGAGATCTGGAATCAGAAGTTTTATTAAAAGAATTATGTGTTTCCGGTGAAAAGATCCTTTTAACTGCCGATCCTGCGATAAAATTAAAATTAGCATCTGAAGAATCAATTAACCGAATATTTATTGAAGAGAATATTCCCTTCTCAGATAATTATATTTGTGTGAATGTAAGAAATTGGATCGATAAATCCATTGAAGATTCTTATAAGAAAGCAATCGCCGAAGCTCTGGATAAGTTTGCTGAGCAAAAGGATATTTATTTCCTTTTCGTTCCTTTCCAGATTTCTGGATATGGGGACAATGATTACTCCATTTCTAAAGAAATTATCGAAATGATGAAAAATAAAAATAAATGCCATATCCTTAAGAAAGTATACCATCCCACTGAAACTGCTAAGATTATCTCAAAATCATGTTTTGTCGTTGGAATGCGTTATCATTCAATAATATTTGCAATTAATTCGCATATTCCCTTTATTGCAATTAGTTATGATCAAAAAGTCACGTCTCTTGTAAACGAGACAGGATTAAATGCATATTGTCTTGATTTTAATTCAATTGATCCAAATATTATATTAAATAAAATGGAGTCAGTTCTTAATGAATTAAGTAGCATTAAAGCTAAACTGACAAATACACATGATATTTTAGTACAAAGATGCGGGATTAATTACCAAATTCTCTGGCAATTTCTGGAAAACTCGATACAATCTCAATTTAAAACAGATATTCCGAAAATAGTTGATTTTAACAGATTTCTAAATTTTGTATATTATCAGTCGGAATTGATGTACAGACAGGAAAAGGAATCTGATTATAAAATTAAGGGAACAGAAAAACAAATCGAATGGATAAAATCAGAACTTAAAGAAAAAGGAAGCAAAATCTACACATTGGAAAATATAAATGTAGATTTGAAGTCCCAACTTGAGGAAAAAAACAACAAGATAAACGAGTTACAAAACATAAATACTGATTTTAGGTCCCAACTCGAAGTAAAAAATAAGAAGATCGACGAGTTGCAGAATTTAACTGCTGATTTTAAGTCAAAGGTTGAAGATAAAACTAGTGAAATTCTTGATTTAAAAGAAACATTGAATCAAAGAGAAAGTTCTTTATCCTGGAGATTTAGCCAATATTACGGAAAATACTTTAGTATTCATTCTCCCGTAACGAAAGTTACTTCCCACGTTCTCAACAAAATGATGAAGTCCATAAAATCTGAACCTTATTCCAATAATAACGCTGAAGAACAAAATCGGTATAAATTAGAACTTAATAATATTTTAGAAGAACACAAAGATAAGATTAAGGGGATTATCATATATCCTCCGACAGTTGATTGGAATATTCCTCTATTTCAACGCCCTCAACAACTTGCATTACAACTCTCAAGAGAGGGTTACTTATTCTTCTTCTCAACCGGGAAAATCTATGATCGTGTAGAAGGCTTTCAAAAAATTGAGGATAGATGTTATGTAACAGATCGCTATGAGCTTTTAATAAACGATTTACCTGAGTTCATTCTTTTATTTTCATCCACTAATGCAGCAATCACTTTAAATGATATTCAAAAATTCAGGACTAAAGCACTAATTGTTTATGAATACATAGATGAAATTTCTGAAGAGATTTCTGGGACCTCTGTTGAAAATATCATTCGCCGTCACGAATATATGATAAAGCATTCTGATGTTGTCATTGCAACAGCAGATAAACTGTTCGATGATGTAACAAAAATAAGGCAAAAAGATGTATATCTCAATCCAAATGGTGTGGATTACGAACACTTCCATATCACCAGAGACCCTGAAAATATCCCGTCTGACCTCATATCAATAATAAAAAAAGGAAACCCGATAATCGGATATTATGGGGCACTTGCAACATGGTTTGATTACAA
>DUGS01000163.1:17965-18227 GCA_013331265.1 Methanosarcina sp. | reverse complement strand
GAAGCTGCAAAAAGGAAAGAAGAATGGGTCTCAAGAATGAGGCGCGAGGGCAGGATGAAAGAAGACATGACAGAAGACCATAAAGCCTGCCTGAATGCTCTCCAGAACCCTGCCCGGAGAAAAATCCTGAAGGCTCTTGACGGGCGCAGGATGACCTTTGAGGAAATTAAAGCCGAGTTCAAACTCACGGATTCTCAGGCAAACTATAACCTGAGTACCCTTGAAAGCACCCTGTGCATCGAAAAAGAGGAAGATGAGGGAG
>DUGS01000163.1:13489-17752 GCA_013331265.1 Methanosarcina sp. | reverse complement strand
TGAAGAAGTGAAAGTAACAGTTGGTATCAGAAGTAAAAATAATAGCCTATCCGCTAATTGTGTTAATTGAGTTTATTCCAGAAGCCACTTCCAGATAGGTCTAACTATAACCTTTTTTCCCTGAATAGTTTCTTCGAACTCCTCGGACTCTGTCAGGATAATACCGCTATCAAGTCCATAGGCTTCCAGGGCTTCAAGAAGCCCACCGTATTCCCGCTCTCTGTTACCGGTCAAAGCCATAGTTACCTGTATAGCTTCCACAGGCTTTTCGTTTTCGGCAACAATGAAATCACATTCCTGCCGACCTCTGTGGTAGTAAAGATCCATACTCCTTCTTTTGAGTTCCAGAAAAACAAGGTTTTCCAGCATTTTTCCCCGATCCCGGGAGAACTTGAAGGATATGAGGTTTATGAAGGCTGAATCGATCGCATAAACCTTTTTAGGGGCATAAATCTGTTTTTTGAGGGAAAAGTCATACTTAGGGATTGTAAAGACCATATAGGAGTTTTCCAGGTAGCCTATGTAGTTCTTGACCGTATTTGCACTTCCCAAACCCAACATTTTCTGTAATTTGCTGTAATTGACCTCGGAACTGTAGTTTGAAAAAATGTAGAGAGAGAGTTCCCTCAGAGCTTTTTCATCGCCGAGCCCATAACGGACCAGGATATCCTTGTAAAGAATATTTTCATAAAGGGTTTTCAGGAGTTCGACGTTTTCAAACCGCAGGTACTCGGGTATACCCCCTTTTTCCAGATATTCATTGAAAGCGCCCTTAATAAGGCCCCTCTCTTCAGTTAAAGGTTCTTTTGGGGAAGGGATGCCTTTGAATTTAAGGAACTCCAGGAAAGAAAAGGGATAAAGCTCCAGCCCCACATAACGCCCGGTTAATTTGGTTCCGAGTTCCCGGCTCAGCAAAGACGAGTTCGAACCGGTAATGATAAACTTAAATCCCCTGTCGTACATCCTTCGGACAAAATGCTCCCAGCCTTCAACGTTCTGGATTTCATCAAAGAAAAAAACACTGCTTTTTCCGAACAGCTCAATAAACGTCTCATACAGGAGATTGAAGTCACCTGCTTCAAAACCAATAAGGCGTTCATCCTCGAAATTCAGGTAGTAAACCAGCTCGTTCCCGCAGAAATTTTTATGGATCTGCTTCAGGAGAGTACTCTTCCCAGAACGCCTCAAACCAGAGATTACAAGGGTGTGAGGAAGTTTCAAGAATTCAGAAACCTTTTTAAGTGCTTCCCTTTCAATAAGCCCTTCAGGTCCTTCTGCCTCAAAAACTGCCTTTTGCTCGCGTATAATTTCTCTCAATACCTGTATATCCATGGAAAGGACCAATCCTTTAATATCGAGTGAGAAGATCCTCATTTTTAATGAGGATTTAATCATGAAAAGTCTCATTTTAAATGAGACCTTAAGCACATATTAGCTCATTCTGAATGAAATATCTTTCTATTATCCCTGGGAGGATAAAAATGGAAGCAAAAGGGTATGATCGGGTTGTAAGCTTTCTAGAGAAAGCAACAGGAAACAGGTCAAGAGTAAAAAGTAAAATAACCTGAAGTAAAGAAATAAAGCAGCCCGGAGTTAAAAACTTCAAATGATAAATAGACCCGGGCGGCAAATAAATAATTTAAGAAGGCTTAAACGTTTTCGTACTTTTTCAGGATGTCTTCAAAGGCATCCGCAACAGTGCCAAGCTTTTCCTTTCCGAGACCAAATGTGCTGAGCTTGAAATACTTGGTAAGCCCTGACTTGATGCCGTGGATGTTGCGGCTCTTTAATTCCTTGTAGAGGAAATACCTGCCGTTCTTTACATTCTGGGAGATCTCGTAGAAGCGTGGAGCTTCAAAGAACATAAGGTCATGAGAATGCGGTTTTTGCCCACGCTGGATAAAGCCCATATCTTCAAGCCTTGAAGAGAACCAGCGGGCGTTTTCAACTTCCTGGTCCCAGTTCCGGACGCGTTTTACCACTTCAGGGAAAGAAGCCATCAGGGTCATAACCGTAGCACCGCGGGCAGTACACCCCAGAAGTTCGACTTCCTTTACCTTGTTGTGTATGGATTTCCTGAGCACAACAGGAGCATATTCTTCACTTACCCCGAGCACTCCGACAGGACCTGAAGCTGCCATAGACTTGTGCCCGCTGCCCACTATAAAGTCAGCCCCGATTTCTTTTGCCGATACGGGCATTCTTCCTACGGCATATGCCCCGTTTAGAAGAAGGGGTACATCATATTCGTGGCAGACTGCCGCAATCTTTCTGGCATCAGGAATGTTCCCGTAACTTCCGTCAGGATAAGTAACAAGTGCCAGAGCTGGAGGTTTTCCGCTTTCTTTGATGACCTCTTCGATTGCAGTACCATAGCCTTCCGGATCAAGATAGTATTCGGGGCTGCCTGAATGGGGCACGGCTTTGATGTTCAGCCCGGCTCTCTCGGCTGCAACATAAGAGGAGTAATGGGCAAGCCCGTCAAGGACGATCCAGTCTCCAGGCTTTCCAATGGAATGCATGATTGCAAATTTTGATTCTCTTGCCCCGTTTGTAACCCTTGCCTCATCGCAACCCAGGAATTCGGGAAGCGCCTGATGTACGAAATCATGGATAGGAGGCTTTTTGATCAGATCGAGAACTCCACCACAGAAGTCACAGACAGAATAACCATCTCCCCATTCGACAAGGGCCTGTTTGGCAGCCTCTGTCAAAAGCCCACCTGTCTGAAGAGGGTCGATATTTATGCTGTCAAGGGTCTCTCTCTTTATGAAACCATACTTCTGTAAGGACGAGTCATCAAGTGTCATTTCTTATACCTCTTAAGAACTGTAAATTATAGTAAATTCCTGATTTAAAGTGTGAATTTAACCCGGCATTAAAAAATTATTTACCGGGTAGGTCGGAATTTCTTACTTAAATTAAGCTGCTTAAGGCTCTATGCATTCAGTAATATACCGAGAACTCATAAAAAAGTATTCCAGAAACAATTGAAACATTTATATATAGATAAAAATACGGAAGGAGGCAGATACTCAGTCTTATTCTCCAAGCCCAACTGATGAAAGAGAAAGGAGCAAAACGCCTTAAAAGACGTCCTGCAATCATCAGCTTCAGGCATTTACTGCCTTGCTGAAGACATCAATAAATTCATCGCATTGAGAAACAATGATTGCTGCCGTTTCCTTTAAAACCAGAATCGGATCCGCACCATTAGTTTTGATATAAAGGATAGGTTCACTGATGCTCACATATTTCATGTCGTAATAAGCCGCTTCAACCCTTTCATCTTTAATCAGGAGGTCCTTAAGAAGATTAAGAAGGGTATGAGTTTCGCCTCTGATCTCGACTTCAAGCTCATTATTTGTTTTGTTAAGAATGTTCAGTTCCACTGGTGACCACCTGTAAATAGTGAATAATATAACCGGTTATAAATAGCTGCCGTAGAATGTATAGTCGCCATAAATGTCGAAACCCGCATAAAGTAAGGTAGGAAAGAGAAAATTACATAATTCCTTTCCCATACTCAGTTGAGATCTTACGGGTTTCAGTCATATTGCAGACCGGACATTTAAGCTTTTTCCCTTCCAGCACAAGTTTCTCTCTACAGTTTGAGCAGTAAGCTTTTACAACTCCAAGAGAATCTTCAGCTGTAGTAAGGCGCATTCTTTCAACATCAACGACCCTGGCCTTTACGATATCAAAAGGTCTGAACTCGTCTGCCAGCCTCTTTACGTAGGAATCCCTCACATTAGAGACATGAATATCCCCGGGTCTTACACTTACGATTTCCCTGTTTTCTTTTCCTTCAATTCCTGCAATTTCCACCGCTGCTCCGGACTCACGGACGTCGGTTATCCTCCCGTATATTATATCTCCTACAATCAGGATGTTTGGAGTAACCGTGTTTGGCTTAACCAAGACTATTCTGGCTTTTCTGTCAATGAGTACACTGCCAGTAGCAGTAGAATAGATATCTCCTGCAATTATTGCAGTACCATCTCCTGGTTTGAACTCCTCTGTAGTTCCAACAAGCTCTCCCGGAAGAACAAAACCTCCTTTTTCAAGATCTTCTTCAGACCTCACGGTTTCTTCGGCAGGCGGCTTAAAACTCGTCGCTTCCTTTCTATCCCTGGGCCCTTTCTTGGAATAGGTGAATTTTCTCTTATTAGTAGGATCTCCTCTGAACTGGCCTTTCGGCTGGTCTCTAGGCCGACCTCTGGACTGGTCTCGGGATGGAACTTTAAACTGAGCCCTGGGCTG
>DUGS01000163.1:12547-13276 GCA_013331265.1 Methanosarcina sp. | reverse complement strand
CCTTTAAGCTGGTCTCTTGACTGGCCTTTAAACTGAACCCTGGACTGATGGTCCCTCTGATGACCTTTAAATTGATCCCTGTTTTCTTCACTTGCTGGAACCGGTTTATCAGTTCCAGGCTTTCCTTCACCAGGACCCGTTAATTTTTTCCTAGTAGTCTTATTTTTTCGAATTCTAATCATGATCCCTCATTCGAATTATCGCTATTAGTGATATAGGTAATCATTGCAATAATTTTTATAATTATTATGGAACTATTGGCGGAAATGAACCATGGCTTACTCATTTAAGGAATGGAAAACATTTATTCCAGTACTCTGTTCCAGTGATTCTTCTTATTCAGCACGATGTACATTTAGTGCATAAATGCATAGAAAGATGTCAGATTATAATTACTCATTCAGAGTATATCTAAAGTCATCTGTCCCAATGTACTTATTTCTACTGTAGATTTTTTTCTACATTATGGATTTATTCTCTATCTTATGATCTTTTCCTTGTTCAATAACTTATTAATTCCGCCTTTAAGAATAAAGCATGAAGATGTAAGATGTAAAACATGATGCCTTAAAGGGTTCCTGAATACAGGTTCAGTTATGGACAGCAATTCTGTAAATCTCTACCTCAATAACTTCTCTTTCTTTTTGGTGAAAATCAAAAGTCCTCTTAAGAGGGAACTTCGCAACGTATGAGTGTGTAATGACCGCAGGCTTAATGAACTTTTGGATA
>DUGS01000163.1:0-12493 GCA_013331265.1 Methanosarcina sp. | reverse complement strand
TCAATAACCTCTCGTTCTTTTTTATGGAAATCGAAGGTTCGTTTTATAGGGAATTTCGCAACGTAGGAGTGTGTAATGATTGCAGGCTTAATGAACTTTTGGATAAAAGCAAGGCTTCCGCGGTTGTGGATTGAATATATCACTTCGCTTGTTCTTAATGCTGACGAAAGAAAGGGTCTATCCTTGCCTTTGACTCTTGCACCGAAAGGAGGGTTCATAATTGTTGTTTTTACTCGCTCTGAGACCTCCAATATATCAGAGCAAACGAATTCAACCTCCACTCCAAGCTTTTCGGCATTTTTTCTTGCAACCTCAAGAGCTTTTGGGTCAGTATCATATCCCACTACTTTCCTTGCTCCCAGAAGTTTTGCTCCTATTGCAAGAATGCCTGTACCGCAGCCCAGGTCCTGGACTGAGTCATCAAGATCGCCCTGCATATAAGCGAAATGGAGTATTTCCGCAGCAAGAAGAGAAGGCGTCTGATACTGTTCAAGTTCAAGTTCAGGATCGGAAAAGCCTTCTATTTCTTCAAGCAGCATTTCAAGTTTTCTCTGTTTCATATCCTTTGGTTTTTCTTAATTACTCGATAATAATCTGATAAAAGATTGTGAAGTCATTTAGGTCTTGTAAAAAATTATACAGGTTCTTCGGTAATTTCATCCAGTACAAGCTTTTCCCACTCACGTTCTCCAAGTACTATTTCAAACTCCTGTGGCGTCAGCATCGGGGCAGGAAAACGTCCCACTTCATCCACAGCAAGCCTTGGACAGGCAGTATTTACGAAAGCGTCTACCTTGAACTGAAGCAGCTGGTCCGGAGTCACCAGATCGATAAGGACCAGGTGTGCCTCTTTTCCATGCTTCTTTGCGAGTTCCTTTAAGGAAGAAGCAAGCTCTATCCTCTTCTGCCCATTTTTACTTGAGACAATGATCCCGAAAACCTGTGCGTCCAGAGATTTTGCAATTACCGCACTCCTCTGGCGCAGAATCCTTGATGGGTCAACCTCGCGGACTTCTCCGGAAAAAGGATCAGCTGCAATGACACGTTTCTTTGTGGAAAGAGATACCCCCAGAGGATGGAAATCTCCGCTTCCGATGTAAAGATACTCGTCACAATCTTCATCCCTAGCTGCCGAAAAATTGCAGCCCAGAACCTGTCCATCATAGGCAATTCGGGAGTCACCACGTCCGATAACGCAGGTCTTTCCCTTGCTTTCGAGCACACTGCATACATCAGGAAGTTTATGGACATGCTGGACAGTGGTAATCAGCCCTATCTTCTGCCCTTTAAGCTCAGAAACAGCCTTTTCAACAACAGGCCGGACATCAACTGAAGAGCGCGTTTCGATAAAATATACTTTATCCGAAAGTTTGACATCCTCCAGTTCCGCATGCCCGAAGTGGAAAAGAATATCAACGTGGTCAAGGAGGGTCCTGTCCAGGTCGCAAGCTCCGAAACACGGGTCCCCTGAGATGATAATTTCAGCCCCAGTGGCTTCTTCGACCTTTTTTGCCAGCTCAGGACCTTTGCGTTTTAACCCTTCAGGAAACTGGAAGCCTACAAGTCTTGCTTTCGTATCCTTTATTGCGCTGATTATATAGTCAGACCTCAGGTCGAATGCTTCAATGATCCTTAAAGACATCCTTAATCTCCACACCTTTCTCGCTCACATCAATTGTAACGAGAATCTTGGGTTCAACTCCGAGCTCCTTCAACTTAAGGAACCCGTCTCCGCGACCTATAACTGAAATTACATCCATTACTTCAACGCCCATCTTTTGTAACGCCTTTACAAGGGCAAGAAGTGTTCCCCCTGTACTGATAACGTCGTCAACGATAATTACTCTGTCCCCTTTTTTGAGCCCGTTTATATAGAGGGCACCCTTAGAATACCCTGTGCTCTGGGAGAGTTCCACTTCCCCTTCAAGGAAGTAAGGCCGCTTCCGGACAATGGTAAGAGAAATTCCGGTTTTCAGGGAGAGGGCGTTTGCAACCGGAATGCCCATAGCTTCCACGGTCAGGATAGTATCAACATTCATATTTGCGACCCCTGCAATGTAATCGGAGATCTCTTCTACCAGACGAGGATCAATAGAAGGTACGCCATCAGAAATGGGATGGATAAAATAGTTATACTCCCCTCGCTTGATAACAGGGGACTTGATCAGTGAATCTTTCAGTCTTTCAAGCATGATTTTACCTTTTTCTGGCTGTCTCAATATTCCGGGAAGTAAAAAAATCCTGAAATTAAGCCGGCTCCCTCAAATATACTGTTTCCCGAAGTTATGGATATTATACAAACCCGCTGCCGGGAAAGATAAATCGATTTCAGGAAAACATCAAAGTACTTGATATAACTTTGGATTTCCAGGTCGAGTCCGTTTATATTCGGGATGCAGGAAATTTATAATAAATAGTTATCTCAGCGTTAATAAATTTAAGGATGATTAAGTAAAAAGATACGGGAATAGCAGGAAAAATGAAAAATAAAGATCGAAAAAGCAAAACGTAAAAAAGATAAAAAAGCAAAAAGAAAAGCGGGTAAAAAAGAAACCCATCAAAAGTTTTCAATCACATGCATCAAACTCTATTCAAGCTTTAGATTTGCTGAAAAGGTTTCCAATCCCACGAATCCCATTCGAGGATCTGACATTTCCTTCAGGATTGAGAAGTCCAAGAACAACATAAGGATTGTTGCCTGCCTGTTTCATTTCGCTCAGCGTATCCTTATCGATATCAATGACTGCAATTTCCGTAACAAGTCCTTCTTCATCCCAGTTTTCCCTATCCATAAGCCAGAGGTCAGACAGGTATTTCGAAATCCACGCAGGATCATCTTTTTTTGCCCCGGATTCCGCACTTACGACATCAAAGTCAAATCCGAGTACTACTGCCTTCATAGTTCCGGCACTTTTGTTCGTAACTACGAAAATTCCGGCAGGAGAATTTCCAATTTCTTCTTTTTCTTCATCCGTCAGCGCAGAGACAAAGATCCCTCCTTTTCCGGGGGTGGCATCCCAGCGCTTGACAAAAACATCTTCTTTGCACCAGTTGGGGCAGGAGAAAACCGTATAACTTACCCCTTCTTCAAGAGGGTAATTTTCTTCCATCCAGTCTGCAAGCACAAAGCCGCTTGAAACTCCGGGACAGAAGTGGTTGTGCAGCTGCAGGCACTGCATCAGTTCATAATCAAGCTTTCCTGTAGCCCAGCCATTGGAGATTGTAAGAATGGCAAACTCGCGCCCGTCAAAAACAGTTGAGTTTACTTTTTCATTCCAGGCTGCTATGGACTTTTTATTTTTCGAAAGCTTATCAAAGTCTATATTTTCCGTTACCTGATAGCTGATCTCGTCCTCATCTCCATATGAAACCTCAATAAAAGTGCAGTTCCCGTTTGATTTGTTAAAGAAAGCAAACCACAGGGGGGCATTCCTTGCGTTCTGGACAACAAGGAGATTTTCCGTATATTTCATGTCCCTTTCATAAAATTCCGAGTAAAAACTGTCCAGAAAAACATAAGATTCTGCAGGAGATCCGATATCCGTAATTATAAGGGTATCTTCAGGTCCGATGTTTCCCAGATCTTTTTCGGCTGCGGCAAAGACCTGAGCCATCAGATCCTGGCTATCAGTTTCAGCTGCCATCCCCGGTATGGACCCGAGGGAAAAAACAAGTATTGTCAGGAAAACAAAATCTGTGATTATTGTTTTGATTTTCCTGTTCGTAAGCACACTTTTTCGAATCATACATTTACCTCTGTTGCCTATGAGTAGTTTAATTAGTCTGACAAAAATGAGATTTATCAGAAGATAGTAACTTAATATTTAAGATAAAAATATTAATTTTATATTTCTTAGTATTACAATGAATGAAAAAAATAATACATAAAACTTTCGAATTTTGTTAACGTTGAAGGCTCATAAAGGTAAAAAAGAAGATAAGGGGAATTTAAAGGAAATAAAAGGAAAAGAAAAAGGAAGCAAAAAAGATAGAGAGAAATTTAGAATATAGAAAAGGAGAAAAGAAAAGAGAAAGCTAGAAAGGAAAATTAACGGCAGACGATATTATCAAAAAGCCCCACTACAATCTCTGCCAGTTCTTTGCTTTTCTCGGTAGAGGTCATCAGGGTATCTGCCCGGGAAGCACGACATCCAAGCTTCTCAAATGCGAATTCATCTGCACAGTCCCTTTCATCGAAAACGAAGACATCAAGGAAATCCTGATAGTATTCCGCAACTCCCATGGAAGAGACTTCAAGCCCACAGGCTTGCATCAGTTTTCCAGCAGGTCCACTGACAGGGGCATTCCCAATAATCGGGCTGACTGCTACGACCTTTTTCTTTTTCAACAGGTCCTTCATTCCGGGAAGGGAAATAATCGGACCTATACTTGTGATAGGGTTACTCGGGCCAATGAGAACATTTTCTTCCCTTTCAAGGGCTTCGAGTACTTTTGGAGAAATCGAAGCTTCGGAAACTCCCCTGATATCAACTCCAAGCACATCAGGCTCTCCATGTTTTCGAACCCAGAAGTCCTGAAAATGCATGACTCCTTGAAGGGTCTCTATATAAGTGGAAACAGGGTCATCGGACATTGGCAGGATATTTGCCTTGATCCCGAAAAGAGATGCAAGCTTCACTGTTGCATCCGTAAGAGATGCCCCATCCCGGACCAGGTTCGAGCGGATAATATGGGTTGCCCTGTCCCGGTCTCCGAGTTTCATTCCTTCCTCTGCCCCAAGTTCCTTCATACGCTCATAAGTCCTGAAGGTATCATTTTCTATGCCCCACCATTTCTTCCGGTCAATCTGGTTTGAGAATAGATAAAGCACTGTATCAAGGTCTGGAGAGATAAGGTTCCCAGAAACCCACAGGTCTTCGGCAGTGTTTACAACAACGGTCAATTCCTCCGGAGGGAGGATTTCCTTGAGCCCGTCAAGGAGTTTGGGAGTTCCGGTACCGCCTGAAAATATGATCATGATAATACCTGTTTATAATACCTGTTTCCGAACTTATATTAATATTCGGGCAGCAGGTGCCCTGGAATATATGTATCAAAACAATAGCATCAAAGTAATAGATACAACAATATATAATGACATCTGTCTAAAGATTAATGAAAGTAGTCCTTGATCCCGTACACGGTTACATTGAACTGGACGAAATTGTCCAGGAACTTCTGGCCACCCCCCAGATGCAGCGCCTCAGAAGAGTCAGGCAGCTTGGCTTTTCAAACCTTGTATATCCGGGAGCAAACCATACCCGCTTTGAACACTCACTCGGGACCATGCACCTTGCCTCTATGCTGATGAAAAACCTTGACTCGATTGAGGAGGATAAAAAACTGGAGATCAGGGTTGCTTCCCTTTTACATGATGTAGGTCATGGTCCTTTTTCCCACGTAACAGAGAATGTTATTTATAAATATACCAGGCGCAGGCATGACGAAATAAAGGAAATATTAGGGAAAGGGGAAATAAAAGAAGTCCTGAATAAACACGGGATTTACCCTGGAGAACTTGCAAAACACGTTGAAGGCGAGACATCATTAGGACAGATCCTCAGCAGTGAAATCGATGTGGACAGGATGGACTACCTTGTCCGGGATGCTCATTACACAGGTGTTGCTTTCGGGGTTGTGGACTACAACCGCCTGATTAACCAGATGCGTTTTCATGAAGACAGGCTTGTCATCGATCAGGGGGGACTTAAAGCAGCCGAATCTCTTCTTGTCTCCCGCTTCTGGATGAATACCTCGGTTTATTACCATCATGTGACCAGGATTTCGGAATCTATGTGCTCAAAAGCCGTTGAGCATATGATCAAGGACGGAGAG
The DNA here is from genome assembly GCA_013331265.1 of Methanosarcina sp. Classification (GTDB taxonomy): domain Archaea; phylum Halobacteriota; class Methanosarcinia; order Methanosarcinales; family Methanosarcinaceae; genus Methanosarcina; species Methanosarcina sp10923u. The sequence goes on along the minus strand of DUGS01000163.1, from coordinate 6,658 downwards.
CTTGACCCATTCCGGCTAAGGCAGATGGATGACATAGACCTCATAGCAGCCATGAGAAACTCAAAGGGGTCTGGAGGAGAACTTGCCAGGCGGCTCGATGCACGCAAACTCTATAAGCGGGCGCTTTATATAGGGCTTGGAGATGCAGGAAAAGGCGTGCTCAAGCACCGTGATAAAATAGAGAGAGCTGAGAAGGAGATTGCAGAACTTGCCGGAGTAGACCAGCAGTGTGTACTTGTGGATATTCCAAAAACTCCTGAAATGCTTGAAATGAAAGCAATGATAAAAACAGAACACAAGCTGGTACCCCTTAATGAAGCTTCACACTTCGTATCCATCCTGCAGGAAGCTCATATGGATAACTGGAGAATGGGGGTTTACTGCCCCAAGGAACACAGTGAAGCTGTGGGAAAAGCGGCAAAGGAATACTTTAACGTAAAAAAAGTCACAAAACAGTTTAAGCTGAGCGACCTGGAAGAAACCAGAGCAAAGGAGTAAAATTTTTGTTTAAAATCACAAGAAAAGTCAGCAGAATAGAAGTAACGCTCGAAGCGAAAAAACTGGGGGAAGACTACCTGCTGACTCTTACCGGCGGAAAAGAGCATGCGGGTGCAGTTGCAGTAGGGCTGTTTGATGAAAAAAGCGGGAGAGCCAGTTCTTCCGTGATTACACTGCCCGGGCACAGGGAAGAGCAGCTTGCCCTGGACAGCGCAAAGAGGGTAAGCAAAGCAACAGGGAAAACATCGGTAGTTGTTGCCGGTATCCACGTGGATAACATCAGCCCGGAAGAGATAAAAGAAATCGTCTCAGCCGCAGAGGAAATGGTTGGAAACTTCCTCCTCTCCTGTGAAAAAGTAGCATAACAGAAAGGAGAAGCGAATAATGGAAATAATTGTAGGTATCAGCGGGGCTTCAGGGGTTCAGTACGGGATCCGCCTGCTCGAAGTGCTGGCAAAAAAAGGGATTAAAACCCATCTTGTGCTGACCGAAGCTGCAAAACAGATAATCGAGATCGAGACTGATTACTTACCCGTGGAAGTTGAAAAGCTGGCAACCTGGAGTTATTCCCAGAAAGATTTTTCAGCACCTATAGCCAGTGGCTCTTACAAAACCTCAGGGATGATTATTGCTCCATGCAGCATGAAAACTCTCGGGGCAATTGCAAACGGGATATCCGATTCCCTGATAACGAGGGCTGCAGACGTCTGCCTGAAAGAGGAAAGAAAACTGGTCCTGATGACAAGAGAAACTCCCCTGAACCTTATACACCTCGAGAACATGCTGAAAGCTAAACGGGCAGGAGCAAGCATCCTTCCGGCATGCCCTGGCTTTTATTCCAGACCGAAAACAATTGACGACCTCATAGATACCATGGCTGGCAGGGCGCTTGACCTTTTGGGAATAGAAAATGATATTTATCAGCGCTGGGAATGAAAAAAGGCTGAAGATTGGTGAATCAAGGCATAGATGCCGGAAATTAAGTAGATAATTAAGTGAAATAAGTCAGCCTGGCAGTTAAGTAATAAAAGCTAAAGTTCTGGTTTTGATTAGCGAGGTCAGAGTACAGCCGCATGTTCTAACGAAAGCTATATAAAGGATAATATCCTTTGAAAGGACGCCCTTATGGCATACCCAAATGGGATAGTAGGGTAGCTTGGTCCATCCTCGAGCGTTTGGGACGCTTGGACCGCGGTTCAAATCCGCGCTATCCCATCATTTTTTATCTTTTTTATATGTGTCAGCAAAAAGTATACTTTCAGCTTTTACAATTTTCAGCTTACAACTTGAAAGCTATCATTTTTGGGAATGCGATTTAAAAATATTAAGACCCTAAATGAGGTCTTTATCCAACTTTCTGCAAATGTCTTTAAAAAAATAACATCTTTCATGTAATCGTTTTTTGGGGAATGATTCGAAAGACTGGAAGTAAAATGGCTATTAGGATAAGCTCTTTGTCCTTCAATTTCTTTCTTCTTTATATGAAGGGGCCGCCAGACAAGCTGGCGGAGGTTTACGATATTACACGAATATAAAATCCCTTCTTGAGTAAGATATTATTTTCAGACCCGTAATACATTATTCGCCATATCAAACCCTTCTTGTCACGCTCGACGTAGGAGAGCGGCCTTTCTCAAAACAAAAAAGACGAAAACAGAACGAGAACAGGAGATGTCAGTCATTCAGTTCAAATTAATGGAGACTTCTCACCTCCAGGGATTTCTACAGAATAAATTTCCGAATTTATTCATTCTTGTTTTGTAAAAGCAAAAATTACAGTAATTTGACATTCCTTAAATGTACACAGATGTATAATTTTCTTGCTGATTTGCACACCCTTATTCGTTAAGGAAGCACATGCCTGTACTTAATCAGGCAGGCATGTGCTGATTATTTCCTGAAAAATCAGACGCGTACGTTTTTCAGATTTTGTGGATATTTCATTTTGCTTCGCATTTTTTATTTTTGTTACCTACCCACAGCTTTTAGCGGTGCCTCACAACACAGTTTGAAAGCCCGAGGATTTCCACAATATCACTGTTATCAGGGCTATGAATGATCATCTGCCCTTTCTTAAGATAGGGGATCCTGCGTTCGTATTCTTTAGGGACTTTTAAAGAAGAAATTGCAGCATCATTATTGAGGTTAAGGATCAGCTTTGTATTGACCTGTTTAAGGACAGTGTCATCAATATCCTGAGGGTCCTGCGTGATCAAAAAGAGCCCAAGCGCTTCTTTTCTTCCCTGGCGGGCTGCATCTGCGAAACGGGAGATGATAAGGCGGGAATGTTCCCCGTTTGCCTTTGAAAGGTAGCGGTGAGCCTCATCCAGAGCCAGGATGATCGGAGTATCTTTGATGGCATCAATCCCTGTGGTATTGAGCTTGTTATCAACAATCAGGCTCATGATTGTGAGAACTATAAGGTCCCTGATCCTGGGAGAACTTATGTACTCGGTCGGGAAAACCGAAATCTGCCCCGGCTTGAAGATTTTGTCAATAATGTCGGAAATAGGGGTCGCATCCCGGTCAAAGACCTTTGAGAAAAACCTGCTGCTTACTCTCCGCACGATCCCGTCATAAGAAGACTCGTGGATCCTGTTGCTGTCAACGTAATAAGAGCGTGTACCTTCGTTTCCAATGTGATTGATAAAGTTCTGATATGTATGCGGCACACTTGACTTGAAAAAATCTCCGAGGAGCACTTCAAGCCCTATGTACTGTAGTTCAGACATTTCGGCTGCTGCAATAAGCCAGGAGTTGTGTTCTACGAAGGAAAAAGGAATTGTAAACTCGATCTGCTCTGCCCTTGACTTGTCTCCGGGATATTTCTGCCCTTCGACCTTTGCCACAAAAGCTTTCGTTGACTGGACCCTTCCGTAAGTAACATTTTCGGAATCGAACCTGAATTTGTCGTCCTCTGTAAGGGTCTCGTTGTCCTCGAAAATCTGGGAATACTCATCCTGTGGGTCCATAATTACAAGGCAGGGATTTTTCTTCGCCTTATCAGGAGAATTACGCAGCCTGTACCGGTTGTTTTCAGTCATGAACTGGCGCAGGATGTTTTTTGAAAGGAAAGTCTTTCCTGTTCCCGTGCTCCCGCAGATAAGCATATGCCTGAAAATGAGGGGGTCGCCCATAGAATAATCGTTTCTGAGGTAATAAGCAACAGTTTCGGGCTCGGAATGTGTCCTTACAAGTTCTCCCCCGACACTGAGATGCCCGAGGAAAATCCCTTCTTCCGGAATGTTCAGCCCGGTCTGGACTTCAAGCCTGTCCGTAACAGGCAGTATGGGTGTGTTCGGATGGGGAATTCTGTCTGCCACCCTGCGCATGAGTGAACCTTCTGCCCTTTTCCGGTACAGGATGCAGAGCGGGTCAAGGCAGGCAAGGAACTTGTAATCGGCTTCGTTTATAGTGTTTGCCCAGGCATTTAACATGCGCCTTGAGTGGATTTCAGTTGCATCATCCACTGCAAATTCCTGCCTGTACTGGAGTTTTCCTACCCTTGCAAAGAGCTTTTCATCGTCCTCATAAGGCACGACAACATAAGTCCCGAGCCTGATCTCACTTCTGCGGGCAGAAGAGATGTAGCCTGTAATTGTAGCTCCCGAAGGTGTTATTTCGAGGGGCTCTATGCCGGTTGTGACAATTCCGAAAGCCTCAATCAGGGATGGAGCAGCTCTGGAGACTCCAATATCATATTCATCATACGCTTCAAACGGAAGTTCGTCTTTTTCGGGAAATCCGGCAACCGATGAATCATCGGGGTAGATAAGAGCTTCAGGTGAAGGGACAGGAAATTCTTCAAAAGCTGGCAGTGTGCCCGAGTTGGAAGTTTCTTTAGAGAAATCATTTTCCATGCCATTCATCTCATTCTCGGGACCTACCTCTGATCCTGCGTTTTCACCTGTACTGGCACCCTTTTCAGAGATAGTAGCCTTTTCAGGAGCAGAAGTCGGTTTCGACTTTTTGGAAATAAAAGCAAGAATATCGGCATCTTCATATTTCATTGAACTTACCCCACCGGGTGTCATTATAAGTTATATCAGGACTCATATTTTCAAAGAATTTATCGATTTCCTGCCTCTCCACTTTCCTGATTTTTGCGAGGTGGTCTGCCTTTGTGAGGGTAAGAGGAAAACCATGCAGAGAAAGGTCAAAGAGCACTTTTTTGGTAATTTGCATGCGCAGGGAATCATCCTTAATAAGCCCGTAAGGGGCTTCAACCTTAAAAACCACGTCCTTTGAAGGCACGTAAAGCATGAAGAAACAGAGGGCATAATCTTCAGGCGAAAACCTGTGCCTGAGCTTTTGCTGTATCATATCCCCGGCTGCAAGGGGAGAAGTCCCGTTAAGCATCCTTTCGTAAAACCTGTTGGGCTGTAAAAACCAGTTAGTGTAAGTAATGTAAGCACTTCTGGGACCGTTATAATGGCCATTTTTCCCGTTATTTCCGTTATTTGAGTTCCATCCGTTGTGCCCATTTCCGGAAGCTCTGCCGGCTTTGTCCGGGGAAAGAAGGTTTCTGAAAAACTGGGCATCAAGCAGCCAGGGAAGGTCAAAAGCCTCTTTTCTCTTCCGGACGCTGTCCATGATCTGCATGTCAGTCGGATTTTTTACAAACCCTATCACAGGGCTCTTTTTTTCCAGAAAATGGTCCATGACATCAATGTAGTTCTGGAGGATTTTTCGGGCATCAGGGTTCTGCCGAATCCTTACTTCATCGTCATCGAGAACCATCCAGTACATGAGCTGTTTTGGATAAATAGGCCCGTCCATTATGAAAAAGCTCTCAGGCTCCAGCCTGTCCTTCATGAAAAGCAGGTGCTCGGATTCTGCAAGGTACATGGCAAAGCTGTGTACCATATCAGGAGCCTTTCTCTTCAGCTCATCTGGAGCAATTGTGACCAGCTTTGCCCTTCCGAGCCCTTCATCGAAGGTTTCCCAGCCTGATGTCGCTCTCATTGATATTTTCTGAGAGGAGGAATAAGCAGCACAGACAATCGTCCTGCACCTCTGGATATCAAGATCTGTAGGCGTTGCAGCCAGCCCGCAGTGGCAGAAGTCTACAAAAAGCCCGCTATCATAAGTCCTGGGATTCGTGCTCCCGCTGTCGCATGCATAAGTGACCGGATAAGGGTCCTCACCCTGTGCCATCAGCTCGGTCCTGACCATTCCCCGAAAGAGCCTGTCTACAGCCTTAAGAATTACCTTCCCGTCAACCTTCAGTTCCTCAAGCAGCTTATAAATAGCCGCCGCCGTTTTCGGGTCATCAAGCTCAAATGATCTGTCAATTCTCTCTGCAAGCTCCGAGATCTTATGCATATGCACGGGCTCAAGGGTCATGAATAAAAGATACTTTAACAGTAATATATATTTGTTGAGTGAAAGCCGGAATTGGGGACAGGTTTTCTGAAAAACCAAACTCCTTGATAACAAACTCCTTGATAAGATAGTTATATATGCGGCGTGTGCATATAATATGCACAAGGGATGCACATGATACAGGCTAGAGTTAAAATGTCAGACAGAACAAACCAGGTTCTGAATATTGTTAAAGCCAAATATAATCTAAAAGATAAGAGTGCCGCTATCGACTTAGTTGTAGCTCAATATGAAGAGAAAATACTTGAGCCTCAATACAGCCCCGAGTTCATAAAGGAAATGCTTGATTCGGAGAATGACGAAGTAATTGGACCATTCGAAAATGCCGATGAATTAAAAGCTTACATCAAAAACTTGCCTGATGAGGATGAGTAAACTTGTACAAATTATTGATCAGAGGGCAACTTTCAAAAGATCTGAGAAAGTTAAGAAAAAAGAATCATGTACTGTTTGAGGCAGTTTTCAAGAAAGCTGATGAAATTTGTATCAATCCTCAGCATTACAAAAATCTCAATTATCCCCTAAATAAATATAAGCGGGTACATATTGATTCCAACTTTGTACTATGTTTTTCTGTTGACGAAAAAGAGCAAACTGTGACATTGGTGAAATTAGCCCATCACAAAGATGCTTATTAATCGAAGTGTAAAACTTGCAACAGAAATTAAAAAAAATCGGAATCATGTTCTCTTTATAAATTTAATGAACCGATTATTACTCATAACCTACGTATTCCTACCGGATATAGAATGGCAGTGTACCAAAAGTTCTGTAA
>DUGS01000195.1:750-12131 GCA_013331265.1 Methanosarcina sp. | reverse complement strand
GTTTTTATTTTATTTGTGATATACGATCCAGAATATCTGCAAATTCGGGTTTCAACCTGTAAAACCTCCATTTAGAGTTGTTGTAAGCTTCGATAATTTCACATTTTTTCATGATAGTCAGGTGATGGGAAACCAGATTCTGTTTCTCATTTAACTTGAATATCAGTTCGCAGACACAGTGATCTCTCTGAGAGAGAAAATAAGCAATTTTTAATCTTATTGGATGCCCGAGAGCACTGAATATTTCACTCGTTTTTTTAATATCATTGTCCAGAAAATCTATTTCCTGGAGCATTTTCTCTTCCCATTCCTTTTTTTTCTCTGGGTCTATGGGGCAGCAATAGCTCATAAATAAATGAAGTTGAGCTTTCTAAATAAGAGTTTTCATATCAATTTTGTTTGATATCGAACTTATTATTTATATATGGCATTTAACTCATTATTTATATATGGCATTTATATGAAGAAGCGTAAAACCCCTGAGTCTTTATCTCAGGGGTAGTTCACTTTCCTCACTCCCATAACCTGAGATTGCATGTAAATATATGTTGATATGGAATATGCATATTTTATCAACTGAATGCAAGGCCCCTGGGTGTTGTTAATAAAGAAACTCTTGCAATGACACTTGAGAAAGCTATTGACTCCAGAATCTTCAATCCTTTTTGATTAGACATTACTTTTAAAAATGAGTTTAGGAACTGAAGGATTTAGAACTACTAACTATACTGCGCTGATATATATGGATATATGTGCATATATCCATATAATCATGCTTGACAGTAAAGTGAAGTTTTTTAAAGCTCTAGGAGATGAAACACGGCTTACTATCCTCTCTTACTTGCTTGAACATAGTTACTGCGCCTGTGATTTTTCTTCCCTTACAAAAAGAGACCAGACAACTGTTTCAAAGCACCTCAGAGTTCTTGTTGAAGCTGGTATTCTAAAGTACGAAAAACAGGGAAGAAACATCATCTACAGCATTAAAGACGAGGAGACCAGTTATTTGCTTTTGTCTCTTGGAATCAAGGATATAAAGCCCTGTTGTGAAAAGCAACAGATTTCGCAAGTATGTCCCGTGTGTAAAAAGAAGTACAGAACCAATAATACCGTCAATGATAGTACTGATAACCAGGTTGAAAAACAAAGCTAAGGATAACTGAAAGTAAGCTAAAGAAGAATAGAAAAAAATATCAACATAAGGAATGGGTAGAACAATGGATGCAAATGAAAAAAAGGAAGTTATCAAAAAGAAGTACCAGGACATTGCAATCTTCGGCGGCTCCTGCTGTCCTGGTGGGTCCTCCTGCTGTGGAGATTCAAGTTCTGCAGACATTTCTAAATCTCTTGGCTATTCAGAAGCTGATGTTAAGATTGCTCCAGACGCAAATATGGGACTTGGATGTGGCAACCCTACAGCCTTTGCAGAACTGAAACAGGGAGATATTGTGCTTGATCTGGGATCAGGCGCCGGATTTGACTGTTTTCTTGCTGCACAAAAAGTAGGAAATGCAGGAAAAGTTATCGGAGTCGATATGACTCCAGAAATGATTGAAAAAGCGCAGGCTAATGCTCGAAAATACGGATATTCAAACGTTGAGTTCCGCCATGGAGATATCGAAGCTCTTCCGGTTGAAGATAGTTCGGTAGATGTTATTATCAGCAACTGTGTGATTAACCTGGCACCTGATAAAGAAAAGGTTTTCAGAGAGGCTTTCCGTGTTCTTAAACCAGAAGGCAGGATGTATATTTCGGATATGGTTCTTCTTGAAGATTTACCTGAAAAGCTTAAAAGTGACAGTGACCTGCTCGCAGGCTGCATCGCTGGTGCCGTTTTAAAAGAGGAATATTTGAGGCTTCTGAAAAAAGCAGGGTTTTCGGTAGAAATCCTGAATGAAGATTTGGATATCAGTAAAAGGCAATACGGAGAACTGCCAGTCGAAAGCCTGAAATTAAAAGCCTGGGTGTAAAAAGAAGACAGGAAAATATGGGAAAAAGTATGAGTGAATATCATCAGTTCCTGATGGTTACTCACTGATTCCCAATTTTTTTCCAATTTTCTTTTAATACTTAAAGAACCTTTACTTACTATACCTCATTTTTAATACTTTAGATAAAGTATTAAGAACCGTCACAATGCTAATTAATTATTGTATTCAATAACAGTTAATGGCACCAAATACAAGATCACAGGAAAAAAAGAAAATTCTTTTTCTATGCACTCACAACTCAGCCAGGTCTCAGATGGCGGAAGGTCTTTTGAGGGCTATCTATGGATATCGATACGAGGCTTACAGTGCTGGAGTCAGTGCCACATCTGTTAATCCCTATGCAGTTCAGGCCATGAAGGAAATAGGTATCGATATCTCCAGTCAGTACTCAAAAACTCCCAAAGAATTCCAGAATCTCATTTTTGATATGGCAGTCACAGTATGTGATCGGGCTAAAGTTTCCTGTCCTATCTGCAGTACGAACCTGGAGATTCCAACCGAATACCCCAGAGCAAGAGGGGTGATTCACAAAAGTTTTGAGGATCCAGCTGCAGTGGTGGGATCAGAAGAAGAGAAGCTTAAGGTTTTCCGCCAAGTCAGAGATGAGATAAAAGACTGGATCTTTCAGGTATTTGAGAAATGATGTAAGGTCTTTGATCTACTTGCCTGGCATCATTCCTTAAATTTCCTTAATTCTTCATAATGCCAGCATATTTGCAAGATATCCTGCAATCACAGCTATTGAAAAAACCGTCACCACAAAGGCTGTCAGTAGTTTCTTCTTGAATATTGATGAAAGAAGTGTCAGTTCAGGTATGCTGGCTCCTGCACCGCCGATTATTAGTGCCAGAACAGCTCCCACACTCATTCCCTTTTCGATAAGCGCCAGTCCAATAGGAATCATAGTTTCAGCCCGGATATATATTGGGACACCAATAATTGCAGCAACGGGAACTGCGAGAGGATTGTCCGGTCCGGCGAGGTGGGAAATAATATCCGTGGGCACGAATCCGTGAATGAATGCCCCAATTCCTGCTCCAAGAAGAAGATAAGGCATAAGCTGACGGAAAAGGCTAAACGCGAATGCTGAAGACCGCTGTATTCTGGACTTCGCATTCGTTTCCTGCTCACAGTCACAGCGGTTTCGTACAATAGCAACTGGCTTAATCTGACTGGATAAGCCTAACCCGTCAAGTAAGAGACCTATAGCAATTGTAGACACGAAGACCACAACAAAATAGAGAGCAGTTATCTTCCAGCCCATTAGAATGATGAATAAAGATATTATTACAGGATTTAGCAAGGGTGACGAAAAAAGAAATGCCATTGCTGCAGCAAAAGGTACACCAGCCTTAAGCATACCCAGGAGAAGCGGTATGGTTGAACAGGAACAGAAAGGGGTAATTGCACCAAATCCTGCCCCAAGGACACTACCTACAACTTTGTTCCGTCCTCCAAGAGCCTTTTTTATGGTTTCATCAGGGACATACTCCTGAATCAGTCCCACGAGAAAAGTTATACCTATGAATAAAACAGTTAGCTCAACGGCGATCTCAATAAAGAACTTGGCCGCCACAGTTAAATTATCCCAGAACATTTTGATCTTCCTTTAAAATTATTTTTCCTTCAAATTATCAAAAGCTACAGCTATTGGAACATTGAAAACACCCAGATATCCCCTCAGAAACCCAACTTTCTGAAGCTTTAACCTTTATTGAGAGATTCAGTTCCGTCCCCGGATACTACTTTCAAAAAGATAACTTTCTGAAATCTCATTTTTCATGAAGCAGCTTTGCCTGGTTAAGTATTTCAATAACTGCCCCTTCCGAGAGACGAAAGTAAGACCATTTTCCTTCTTTCCGTTCTTTGATCAGGCCCGCACTCTTCAATACCGAAAGATGGTGAGAAACAGTTGATTGAGAGCTGGGAAGTGCAATCGTTAGTTCGCAGGCACAGAGTTCTCCTTCTTTTAATAATTTTACAATCCTGAGACGATTTGGGTCTGCAAGAGCTTTAAAAATTCTGGTCTCAGAATGTAATGCTTCTTCATCCAGCCTATTTACTAAAGAACTGAGTTTCTGCTTTCTTACCTCTAACTGATCACTATCAAAAATAAAACGTTTCAATCTTTCAAGTTCCACTTCACTCTTTCTATTCATATCTGATTTTCTTTCGGTTTCCATGGATTTACCTGCAGCAGCTGCCTTTGCCTTCTAAAAGAAGCAGCATTTTTTTACTCTGTTCTTTTGACCAGCACTTCACACACAGCTTTATAGTTCCTAAATCCTTGTGATTGGCTCGGAGTAACGAAACCTCTTCTTTTCCGCAAATTGAGCATCTGAGGTTCATTTCCAATGGCCTCGTAACAAAATTATTGTCAGTAAATGGTAAGATTGCATATAGTAAATGGCAAGATTACATATCTATGTATGTAAATATGATTATTTTCTAGTCTCCTGCCAGTATGTTTCGTATTCTTTCAGTACTGCGATCTTGAATTTCTCCAGTTTTTCTTTGGAAATTTCATTTATTTTTACAAGGTTTCGAACAAGTTCTTCGTCATCTATATTTTCCGGAGTCTTACCTGCAGCAAAATGTTTTTCAAATTCCTCTTCTAATCCAGCAATTTCCATGTCTTTGTTGTCAACCTTTATCTTTTTGACACTTATAATAGAAGGACCACAGCAACAGCAACTTTTGTCGCTTCCAACTAATTTTCCAAGCAAATTTTTGCCAAGCTTGCCCATATAAAGTTACTCCGTTAGAGATCTATAAGATATATCAAAAATTATTGATATTTATGTTTATCGATATGATATAAAAAGATAACGACTCCAAAAATGAGGATCATTCAATTCAAGATCAATTTTTGGTTTTAGAAAAGTATATATTTTCTAGATTCAATGTATGTTGATATGATTAATAAAAAGAATCTACAACTTTTTAAGGCACTTAGCGAAGATACAAGGTATAGAATTATCAAGGCTTTAATTGAATCTGAGTGTAAATGTGGGGAAAACAAACACTGTAATAAAGGAGAAATATGTGCGTGTGAGATCCCAGAAATTATTGGCAAGACGCAATCCAATACCTCAATGCACCTTGCGAAACTACAGGACTGGGGGATAATTAAGGTAAGAAAAGATGGAAAAAAGAGGTTATATTCTATCCAAAACGAAAAAATCAGGAAAATTTTAGAAGTTCTCGAAGAATAAGATTTTGTATTATTATAGAAAACTCAAGAATATATCCCTAGAAGTTGTAAATGGATGATCTCTTTTTCTGGAATCATGTACCAACAGTATCCTTTTTGAAATCACTCTTCTTTCTTTTCTTGTCTTCAGCAATCAACTGAACCTTTACTGGTTTGGCTGATTAACTGTTTCCCCAAAGAAGAAGGTTCTATTTTTTCCATGAGTATTGTATTTACTTGAATCTACAAGTTTTCAGAGAATTTTTTTCGATATGGAGTTTGAAATGAATTTAATATTCAGAGTTCTACGGGAATATTTATATAATATCAATAATTCAATGAATATTGATATATTGATAACTTGACGCAACAGTAAAGAAATAGCATGTAAAGAAGGATCTAAAATGGTTGATGTATTCTATCCTCTTCAATGGATTGCTGACAAAATGACATATGAGGTCTTCGGGATTGCGACTGATACGCGCCTCGCGTCCAGTGTTAATTTTGTTATTTATGATGTAATGAAAATTTTCGTTCTTCTAGCTGTAATGATTTTTGTTGTTTCCTACATAAGGACATATGTAACCCCCGAAAAAACCAGAAAATTTTTAGGAGGTAAAAAAGGGCTGCAATATCATCTTTTAGCATCTTTACTGGGAGCAGTCACTCCCTTCTGTTCCTGTTCATCAGTACCTCTATTTATTGGTTTTGTAGAAGCGGGAATTCCTCTTGGAGTGACTTTTTCTTTTCTTATTACCTCCCCTCTAGTAAATGAAGCTGCGGTTGCTGCACTATGGGCCACTATTGGTTTTAAAGCAACTTTGATTTATACAGTCTCAGGTATTTTGCTTGGCGTTATTGGCGGTTATCTAATAGGCCTCCTGAAGATGGAGAAGTATGTAGCTGATTTTGTGTATAAGATAAAGGTAGGAGATTCAAACAAAAATCCTAAAGATCTTAGTGTGAAAGAACGGGCTGCTGCCGCCTATGAATGTGTTAAGGACATCGTAGAAAAGGTCTGGATTTATGTGATTATCGGAGTTACTCTGGGAGGGATTTTTCACGGATATGCCCCCGAAGGTATCCTTGCACAATATGCAGGCGAGGATAATTTGCTTGCAGTTCCAATTGCAGTTCTCATAGGAGTACCACTCTACTCCAATGTTATGGGCATGATTCCTATTGTAGAAAGCCTTATTGGAAAAGGACTTCCAGTAGGTACTGCTCTTGCCTTTCTTATGGGAGTTACTGCACTTTCTCTCCCTGAAATGATAATCTTGAAAAAAGTTCTTAAAAACGAATTGATAGCTGCTTTTGTTATAATTGTAAGTATATCTATAACTTTTACGGGATATCTATTTAATATTATTCTGTAAGATTAAAGTTCTACATCTTTATAAGACAGAAGAGAATGTCCAAAGAACAAAATACGAGGTTAAAAAGATGAAAATAGAAATTCTTGGAACCGGTTGTTCAAAATGCAAAAAAGCAAAAGAAATAATTGAAAAAGTATTGAAGCAAACCGGCGTTGAAGCTGAAGTGGTTAAAGTCGAAGATATTGAAAAAATTTTGAGCTACGGCGTTATGGTTACCCCTGCAGTTGTTATCGATGGAGACGTAAAACTTGCAGGTAAAGTTCCAGATGAAAAAGACGTTAGAAAATGGATTTCCCAATGAAAGAAAAATGTGTGCTTATAGTAAAAAGAGCAGCAATTAAACAAGACTCAGAAGGAGAATGAAAAAATGGCCGAAGAGACAAAATGTGCATGTGGTTCGGCAAATGTGGCAATATTCCCATGTGCCGGGGCTTCAAATGTGGGTCAGCTCTCAAATAAAATTGCAATTGAACTCGAAAAACAAAGCTTTGGAAACCTGATGTGTACCGTAGGAATCGGAGCTAGAGCTCCCGGACTCATGAAATCTGCCGAGGCTTCTGAAAGGATAATTGCAATTGACGGTTGCCCGGTGAACTGTGCAAGAAAAACTCTTGAACTTGCAGGTTTCAAAGTGGATCGATATATTGTAATTTCTGAGTTAGGAATTAAAAAGAATAAAGATAAGGACCTTAAGGACAAAGAAATCTCCGAAGCTCTCGAAAAAACTCTAGAGATACTGCAGTCTGAATGATCTCAGTTTCAATTAATACCTATGCATTGCTAAGACCATCTATCTTAATAATCAAAAACTTAAATGACCAAAATTAAAGGTGACAAGTTGGCTGAATTTACTGTAAATTCTACGATCTGTGGTTTTGTCCACAAGATACATGGAAGCAAAAAAGGAAATAAAATTATTGTTGACATCGAAACCCCATGCGAAAAGATAAAGAAATTTTCTCACATGGAAGTTCCCATGATGGAAATTCTGGATATAAAGAACAACTATGTGATTGATAGAGCACAGGAAGCACAGTGTTCCTCAAATTGCCTTGTACCCTGTGCAGTGCTTAATCTTTGCAGAATGGAAAGCGGTTTCCTTGCAAAATCCCTGGTAAAAAAAGCAGGTAGCATCAGTATAGAGTTTGATGAAGTTTAAAAAAGGAGGCAAGTTTTTCCTTTTTTAATTTTCCAATAGAATATTTTCAAGGGGTTACCCTTTCTTAATTTTTGACATTACATTCTGCTTTACCTCATGTTCATATTTCTTCCAACTGTGCTCATGAATCTCGGGCATGGTGAGTTCTGGTGCTTCACTTCTCTCTTTTCTGCTGCAGGAATTGATTGCCTGTTGAATGACTGCGGGGTCAGTTATCCCTACCAGGTCAATAATTTCAATTTCCCGGAGAAAGCGTGAGATTGCAGTAGCCGGGATTTCGTCAAGATAGGGAATCACCCCTTCAGACCCAATAATTTTTTTTGATCCATCGAAAGACGAAAACCCGTTTTCGGCAAGTGCCAGCAATGACTGACCGGCAAAGTGGTCACTTTCCTTCCCGCAGACAATCAGACAACTGATGTGGGGATTCGAAAGCACATTAACTATCACTTTCTCAATCCCGAAATTTTCCGTAAAACAGGTTCCACAGATGGCATAATTTTCCAGGGTCATGCTTCGATAGTCAGAAGCGAGGGTTACTACTGCTACGTGAGATTTTTGGTCTCCTACTATATAATCACCGGAAGTTACAGGCCATCCCATGTAAAAGCTCCTTTTCTGAGTAATTCTTCAAGTTAAAAGTTTTTTAAGTTCGTTTTTTGATAACTTGTAATTTCCTCTTAGTTTGTTGTTAACTGAGATATTAATTTCTGTTTGATTTTATGAAGTTGAGTTATGTGTAAGTCTATATTTTCCATATTACCGATGTTTCTTCCTGTTGTTTTCTTCTCTCCTTTTTTTATTTTTCAAACATGCAATTCTCTCATTCCTACTCCAACAACTAGTAGATTTGTTTCCATAGGAGGATAATTCCAGCCGTCAGGAGAAACAGTCTTTTTCTCTATCGAGATCTCAACCTGGTTGCCACTTAGTCCGCAATCTTTCATGTAGTCTTCAACAAGCTTTTTTCCAATCTCGGTTGCTGTCTCCAGAGCTTCTGAGTAGGTCTCAAATCTCAGCCTACTTCCTGGAGCAAACACAAGGAAGTCCTTGTCTGGAGACATGAGGCTTGAATCGACAGTGATGCCGTCCGAGTCTCTTATAAGCACCGCATCGGTATATGTGCCTCCTGCGTCAATCCCAAGGCTATACTGTATATTGAAACTACTCCATTTTTTGCTATTTTTTTAGAAAAAATTATTGATATTTTTTTACGTTGACTATACTCTTGAATAGGTTTTTATATATCTCTTTAATAAGAACAGGCAACAAAATGAGAAGAGGATAAAATCCTCTAAAATAAGGATGAAGCGTTATTAACAACGAAATCGGAAACCTAGGTGTACAGCTTTAATTGATTGTAAAAACTGAACTGCACAGACTATTTTGTTACTATCTTAGATAAGGCTAAACTCTTGCTGATAAATAATTAATAGTCAGCAAAAATATGAATTTATTATTCTCCACATGTTTTGAAGGAGATACAATATTTCTTTCTCCAGTAAAGTGCAACATTCACAAGTCCTATCATAACCGGCACTTCAATCAGGGGGCCTACTACCGCTGCAAACGCTTGCCCGGAATCTATTCCAAAAACCGCTACTGCTACTGCGATTGCCAGTTCAAAATTATTGCTGGCTGCNNTTATTCTCCACATGTTTTGAAGGAGATACAATATTTCTTTCTCCAGTAAAGTGCAACATTCACAAGTCCTATCATAACCGGCACTTCAATCAAAGGACCTACTACCGCTGCAAATGCTTGCCCGGAATCTATGCCGAAAACCGCTACTGCCACTGCTATTGCCAGTTCAAAATTATTGCTGGCTGCTGTAAAAGAAAGGGACGTCGTCTGTCCGTAATTTACCCCTAACTTCATAGCGATAAAAAAGGAGACCCCAAACATAACAACGAAATAGATTAAGAGAGGAATTGCAATCCTTACAACATCTAAAGGTAGGGTAACGATATATTCACCTTTTAATGAGAACATTACAACAATCGTAAATAGTAGAGCGTAAAGCGAAATAGGGCCTGCTCTGGGAATGAATTCTTCGTCATACCATCTGGCTCCTTTTGAAGGGCGCAGGAAATAACGGGTTAAAAAACCAGCAATGAAAGGAATTCCCAGATAGATCGCAACACTTTGAGCAACCTCTCCCATGGATACATATATTTCCATACCACTAAGTCCCAGCCATTCAGGCAGTATGGTTATAAAGAAATAAGCAAAGACGGAGTAGAAGACCAGCTGAAAGACTGAATTGAAAGCAACAAGTGCAGCCGCATATTCATTATCCCCATCTGCCAGGCTGTTCCAAACAATCACCATGGCAATGCACCTGGCCAGACCTATTAGAATAACACCTACCATATATTCTGGATATTCTCTGAGAAATACAATTGCCAGGATAAACATCAAAATGGGGCCGATGATCCAGTTCTGGAGTAAGGATAAACCCAATACCTTATGATTTCTGAAGACCTTGCCTAGCTCTTCATATTTGACCCGCGCCAGTGGCGGATACATCATAACTATTAACCCGATAGCGATGGGAATGGACGTGGTGCCAATAGACAAACTCTGTAATAAGTCTGCAAAGCCCGGGAAGACAAAACCCAGAGCCACGCCGATAAACATAGCCAGAAAGATCCACAGGGTTAAATAACGATTTAAAAACGATAATTTTGATACAGCAGTTTCTTCCAGAACGAACACCCTCTATTTTTCAATAAATATTTTATAAAAATGTAACTATTCAGCCTATAAAAACATGTCTATTGATATTGATTCTATTGAAAGTAAGAAATCAAAGAAATAACCTATAGAAGAGGACGAAACGCAGTCAGTTGCCAACAGTTCCATAAAATCAATTTGCAGAAATTTGTCTATTTAATTTTAACAAAGATGGCTATTGATTCTGTTTTATATAGACTGAATAGTTACATAAAAATAACTATTTTTTGATCACTCGCAACATCTATCACTTGCTTTAAGCTTTTCTAATAAAACTAAATCGTCTTTACAAACGTTTATTTTCTCAACTTCATAACCAATAATAATTGAGAGGAAGGGAAATTTTTGAAAAGTAGAATCGTTGAGTTGATAATAGACCCACTGGGATTTTTTTACAGAAACAATAATTCCTGCCACTTTCAGTTTATTCAGATGTCTGGAAGTGTTAGATTGCTTAATGCCTAAAACTGCTTCAATATCACAGACACATAGTTCTCGGTTTTTTAAAAGATTTAGTATCCTTATCCTGTTTTCATCAGCCAACGCCTTAAGTATGTAAACAATATCCATGGGCACCACCAACTCTAAATGAGTATATGCAATTATACTCATATAATATTTAAAAGTACGGTCTTATTTTTAATTGTGAATTCTACTTAAAATTCTATCAGTAACATTATATAATCAACTGTTTAAGCCTCAATTATTTTGGTGAGGTTACTTCTGATTCTAAATAAATGTTTTTTTATTAAAGAAAGCTCGTGATCGTTGAAACCTCCCAACAGAAACATCACAGATAGATAAACAAGAACGCCTATTCCTGCAGCCACGAGAAGCTTATAGGTGGTCAATATCTCAAAACGGGAAACAAAGAAGTACATAGCCGTTGAGGATAAAATACATTTTATGATATCATAAAAATAAAA
>DUGS01000195.1:0-619 GCA_013331265.1 Methanosarcina sp. | reverse complement strand
TTTTATGATATCATAAAAATAAAAGTTATGTTTGAAATGTTTTAGAGACATGTGTGTGCAAAGAATAGCCATAAAAAAGTATGAGAATAAGGTTGATAGAGCAGCCCCGACAATACCTACCCAGGGTATTAGAAGAAGGTTAAGTAACACGTTCAAAACCGCCACAGCAAAATTAATATAAGTTGGTACTTTCGTTTTTTTGACAATTAATAGTGTATTGATAAAAATTTGAGCGATTCCTGCTAAAAGGCCAGAAGAAGCTATAACTGGGATCACAAACCAACCTGAAACAAAGTTCTCTGTTGTAAATATTCCAAGCAAAGGTTTTGCAAAAGCTGAAAGCCCAAAGACTGCAGGAATAGAAATAATAAGGAAATATCGCAAGGAATAAGACATATAAACTGTTAATTCATCAATTTTATTTTCATCAAACAGTTTTGAGAGCTCTGGGAAAAGAATAATCTGAAGAGGGTTTATAAGAAATTGTATAAGGTTCCCGAAGGAGCAGGCTGCCGAATATATGCCTACACTATTGAGACCGAGAAAATAAGTAACTAAATATCTGTCACTTGATTCTGTAATCCATCTTACAAGAGTATTTGGGGTTAAAGGTAAAGAG
>DUGS01000114.1:17726-20507 GCA_013331265.1 Methanosarcina sp. | reverse complement strand
ATTTATTGTAATTTTTTACTGATTATTGTACTTCATGAGCTCATCCCAAAACTCAAAATTTGCTTCTTTGACCTTGTATTTCGAGTAATCAATCAAGATCATGATCATGAAAACAATTCTGAAAATTCCCAATGATTAAGAATAAAGGTGGCTTTTGGGATAAGCTCCATTAATGATATATTGGTTTTTGAAAATAAATCCTGAAGAACAATTGATCCTCTTTATGGAAAAATTCGAAGCTGGAGAACTCGGAGACGAGAGCGAAATTTTTGACTGTTACTCCGCAAAAAGAAGCCTTGATATCTGGAACAAAAGGCTAAAAATCATCTCGGCAATTGATGTATATATTTCAAATCCCACATCAAAACCACATTCAGTCTCCTCAATATCTCCTCTCACCGCGCAAACTATATATACTATCCCATTCAAATAGGAATATTGTATAAAAGTCTCTAAATTGGAGAGTGTTTTTTCAGGTAATGCTGCATATTGGGATCAATTCATATGAACCTTCAGATGCATCCTTTGAAGTTTTCAACTTTTTATCTCGTTTTATAAGCTTTCTATAAGCTACGTTATACGTTTTAAAGCGGGGTAGTTGCTCTATTCGAGCCGGTTGAAACTCTTCGAAAATACCTGAACTGAAATTTAAAAAACAGAACAACTAAAAAAATAAACAAACCAGAAACAAAAAGCAAAAACACTCTTTAGGACCTTTATTCGTGAGGTTTGAAACAAAATGTCAGAAGAATCCGATGATTCAGACAGTAGTGATAGTAGCGATTATAGCAGTCGTCAGAAAATGTTCACAGCAGCCGGAATGGTCCTGTGTGTAATACAGTTTGCCTTCTTCGTGGCTATGATTTTGATGTTCATGGAGACGGACTTTGCCCAGGGCTTCAAGTTCATGCTGCTTGCATACTCTTCAGCGTTCATTTACAAGAACATGGAGAACTCCGGGATAATCCGACATATAACACGAAACTGATGACGGTGTGGATTTAATTTCATATCCACACTTTTTATATCTCTATCCTGTCCTTATCCTGTCCTGTTTCATACTTTTTTTCTATTTTTCACACTTCCTTTTTTGAAATCTTCTCTTTTCAGCTGCAACTGCTTACTTTTCAAGTTCTTACACTTTCAGTTTCTTACACTTTCAGTTTCTTATACTTTCAATTGTAATCTGAAAAAAATTATTCTGAGGACTGCAGGTCCCTGGATAAAGAAAAAGTTTCTCATAATTTTTCAAATATGTGGTCGCGATTAAAATACTTGAATTTTTTTCCCTAGTCTAATGCTTCTTACATTTTCTGGATACCAGGGAATATAACTCATTAATAAATAGAAAAAGAGATATAGGATCAATTTTTAGTATCAAGCAATAATTGTTATGGGATAAACATGGACCTTACATTGGAGATTGACACCAATTACTCGCTGCAAGAAGCAAGCGAGGTTGTTCGCTCGGCTCTGGAACATGAGAAGCATCTTGCGAAATACAAGGTACACCGCTATTCCATGATCTGCGATGAATTTGAAGACCAGTACGACCTGATTTCTACGGAGCTCATACAAAAATTCGAAACTGGAGAATATATCGATGATGACAAATTCTTTGAGTGGTACGCCGCAAAAAAAGGGCTTGACCACTGGAAGAAAAAGCTGACCGTCCTTAATGCTGTAAGGCTCTAACCTGCAGGGTGTTCTCGAATCACAAATTATATATTTTCAGGTAGTTTTTTCCAAACCTGTACAACACTTTAGTTTATTTTTATAATTCCTTGCTTTTAGTTCTCTTTTCTTATTCTTTTGTTGCTTTCTCATTTCTCACTTTTTCGGCATACTTCGAATGTGTCTAACTTCAACGATAATGTTATATAGTTACGTATCTATTTCTTTTGTCAGTAAAAATTTTTTAACTATGTTTTAATTATGTTTTAATGGTGTTTTGATGAAGGAGAATGTTAAATTAACAGATCTGGTTTTCCTGTCTGATAAAAGAAAGAAACTTCTTCTTTTTCTGAAAGATAAGCCCAGGACCATGGCTGAAATTCAGGAACACCTTTCCACAGATCCTGTTTCAATTCTCCCCCAGATCAAAAAGTTGAAAGAAGGTAAGCTTGTTGTACAGAAGGAACATACATACGAGCTCTCTTTAATGGGAGCCGTAATTGCTGACAAAATGCCGCCTTTTCTGGGTACCCTGGAGGTCCTGGAAGAAAATTTTGATTACTGGACAAGAAGAAACATTGAAGGTATCCCTCCTTTTTTACGCAAAAGAATTTTTGAACTGAAGGACTGCAGACTTATCCTTCCAGAGATGATCCATATGTTTGAGCTCAATCCTGAATTTGTAGAAAAACTTCATCTCTCCACAAATGTTCTCGCTTTTGCTTCCTATTTCCATCCTTCGTTTACTACAATCTACCCGGAACTTGCAAAAAAAGGAGTGGAGATTTCTTTGATGCTTACAGAGCCAGTAATGCAGAGATTCAAAAAGGATTATAAAGAAGAACTGTGCACCTTCCTGAATCTTGAAAATGTCAGGGTGTTTACCTTTCCTCGAGATGCTAAAATTGCAGATTTTACTGTAACAGATAGGTTTTTCTTGCTTACTCTTTTTTCCAGGGAGAAATTCTTTGAGCACGAAAGCCTGCTCAGTTCCGAACCTGAAGCCCTGAAATGGGGCTCTGACCTTTTCTCATATATGCTAAAAGAAGCAATTCAGGTAAAAAAAGTTGAATTAATACTCTAAAGCATTGGGTGTAATCTCTATCT
>DUGS01000114.1:13994-17559 GCA_013331265.1 Methanosarcina sp. | reverse complement strand
CTTCCCAAACAAATATTTTTTCAGGCACAGGTTCGCAGAAAATGCAAAATACTGTCCTGGATAATTTCCAGTTTTTCTTTTTCCAGTTCTGAATGTGCTGATACTTTATGTGCTAATCTTTTGAGGAATAACTGTAAATGACTACACTTTTTTATATAAAAATAATTTTTATTAAAATATATGTTGATATACTACAGAAATAATCTTACTGGATGCTCTTAAATCAAAAAGTTTAATATTTTGGATATCAATTTACATCTAAAATGTTAGTTTATTTATATAAGGAAAAATTGGTAATATATCGTAAAAAAAGTGCTTTATTCCTCTCACCAAACCCTGGAGCTTTTTGGACTTATGATTAGCTTAACGGTTTACAAAATTTGCTTTTCCAGAAGGAGACGGAAGGTAATAAGCTTCAAAAAAATAAAGCAAGCCTACTTTAATTTTATGATTGGGTGACTTAAAATACAAAAAGGAAAAAGGGTGCGTGAATTGAAACAAATAACGGCATTGATACTTCTATTCCTAATATATTCACCATTGGTGGTAGTTACTGGTTCGGATTTAGGCTCTGCCGCATATGTCGGTAATGAATCAATTATTGCGGACTTTTCAGCTTCTCCGCTGTCAGGGAAAGCTCCGCTAACAGTAAAGTTTACTGACACCTCAACCGGAAGTCCGACAACCTGGAAATGGGACTTTAACTCGGACGGGACCATAGATTCAACTGTAAAGAATCCGGTTTACACCTATTCGACTGCCGGAACATATTCCGTAACCCTTACAGCAACTAACAACACTGTCAGCGATGAAATTACAAAATCAAATTACATTACTGTTGGAAATGGGCCAACAGCTAGCTTTACCGCTTCCCCGCTAGAAGGAGAAGCCCCGCTTGCCGTAAAGTTTACTGACACTTCAACCGGGAGTCCTACAAAGTGGGCATGGGACTTCGGAGACGGCGGCAAGTCAAATGTCAAAAGTCCTTCCCACACATATTCTGGAGCAGGGACATATACCGTGAAATTAACTGTAACAAATTCATACGGGTCCGATACCTTTGAGGCTGCTTCTTATATTCGTGCATACTCAATCACTGCGCCTGTAGCCAATTTTTCATTCAATCCCGTTTCAGGCCCAGCCCCGCTTTCCGTCCAATTTCAGGACCTTTCTACCGGAGGTCCGACTTCCTGGGAATGGGACTTTAACTCGGACGGGATAATTGATTCGACTGAACGAAATCCTACTTACGTGTATAAGTCTCAGGGAACTTATTCTATTACCCTTAAAGCAATCAACGGCACTGCCGTTGGTAGTAAAACAAAACCTATCATAATCGGTGATTCACTTCTAGCTGCTTTCACTGCATCCCCACGGGAAGGAAATGCTCCGCTTACTGTTCAGTTTAACGATACTTCGTCGGGAAATGCAACTTCCTGGTTATGGGACTTTGGGGACGGCAATAAGTCAACATCTCAGAGCCCATCTCATACTTATTTCGGCGCCGGGAATTATACTGTGAGATTGACAGTAACAAATGCCTTTGGGTCTAACACCACCGAGGTCCCTTCTTCTGTAAATGTGCTCTCGGTTAATGCACCGATTCCTGATTTCACATCAAACGTGACTTCAGGCTCAGCTCCGCTTTTCGTCCAGTTTCAAGATCTTTCTGCCGGAGGTCCGACTGCCTGGGAATGGGACTTTGACTCGGACGGGACCATAGATTCAACTGAACATAACCCTGTTCATGAGTTTACAACCAACGGGTTTTATACGGTTACTTTGAGGGCGGGTAACGGTACTACTGCATGGGGTAATATAACCAAGTCTAACTATATTATGGTAGGAGACGGGCTTCATGCTTCTTTTACCGCCTCTACACGGAAAGGGAGTGCCCCTCTGACCGTACAGTTTAACGACACTTCCACAGGCAACGTTACCTCATGGTCCTGGGACTTTGGAGACAACAGCACATCTACCTCCCAGAACCCGGTCCATGAGTATTCCAAATCCGGAAGTTATTCCGTAACCCTTAATGTCAGCAATGCCTACGGATATAGCACCGTTACATGGACTGACTATATTAAAGTCGGTGAGGAGGAAGAAAGCCGCGGAGGGTCAGGTGGCTCTGGTGGGGCATCATCAGGTGGAGGTGGGGGTTCTCCTGAGCCTGCAAGTAATGTTGAAGTTAAAGAAATTGCCCAGGAGTTCATCACAACAGGAGACCGGATAAAGTTCAAGTTCACTAAAAATGCCACTGCTATTATGTATGTGAAGTTCGATTCGAAAAGGAACTTCGGAAAGACCACAGCCATGGTTGAACAGCTTAAAAACAGGTCCGTCCTGACCCCAAAAGAACCTTCCGGAAAGGTCTATAAGTACCTGAATATCTGGGTGGGAAATGAAGGGTTTGCAACTCCAGAGAACATTGCCAATGCCATTATAGGGTTCAGGGTTAAAAGCTCTGAAATTTCTGAAAACGAGACTGAGGGCCCATCAGTTTTCATGTACAGGTATTCTAATGGAAAATGGAAAGCTCTCCCTACGCGTAAAATGGGAGAAGACGACAAGTACATGTATTTTGAATCCAGAACCCCGGGTTTCTCTCCGTTTGCAATAATAACTGGCAAAAAAGCTATTGAATATAAAGAAAATAGTACTGAAGCCACTGAACCTCCGCTTGAGCCGGATAACAGGCAGGTTGAGGTGCCAGAGTCACGGCCAATGCCAGCAGTTGAATATAAAGACTGGTCAAAAGTTTCCACAGCCATCAAGATTCTTGTCGCATTTATGGTAATACTTCTGATAGGTATTGCTTTAACGGAGAAAAAAAATCGATAAAATGAAATTCTGGTATAAATATGGTAGTTATGAAAGTGAACTACTCCTGAGCTAAAGACTCAGGGGTTTTACACTTCTTCCTATTAAATGGAAAGGTCTGGAAAAGTGATTTTCAGGTAATAAACCTGCCCATTTGTTTATTTTTCATAATTAATTTATATGAAGTAAACAATCACGAAATAAAAAACTTCTTTTATTGTGATAGACATGGGCTTCACGCTTAATATAGAAACTGATTTCTCACCTCAGGAAGTATGTGAGGCTATCCGTTCTTCTCTGGAACATGAAAAGCATGTTGCAAAATATAAGATCAAACGATATTCTATGATCTGTGAGGACTTCGAGGCAAAATTCGGGTACAGCTCAAATGAGCTCAGGGCGAAGTTCGAAGCCGGAAATATGGGAGATGATAATGATTTCTTCGACTGGTATGCGGCAAAAAGAGGGCTTGATCACTGGAATAAAAAGCTTGAGGTCCTTTCTGGGATTTCTCTGTAAGAGATTTGCTTAAAGAGATTTGCTTAATATCTCTGTAAGAGACAGGCTTAATATTTACCATTTTTTCCTAAAACATCCGCTTCATGATTAATGGAAATGAGCTTTGTAATCCGATACTCTTATACGGGACCATATTTTATCTCTGAGCCGTTGCAGCCTGCGGCGTATCAAGGCAGCCTGCGGCATATCAAGTTAAACCCAATTACGAATTCATCTAACCCATTTA
>DUGS01000114.1:376-13815 GCA_013331265.1 Methanosarcina sp. | reverse complement strand
TAACCCATTTACGAATTCATCTAAAAGTTTTTGTTAGAATGGTCAAATTTTTCTGTTATCCAGCTAAATAGTTGGTAAATTATTTATGTACGTTTTAAAGTATTACAGGTTTGTTTGCTTTCTACAAATGAAAACAATATTGTCTCATATCTTTCCCTAATTATTTCGATATCCACGGATTTTTCTTTCGAACAGGGACTGATAAACTTTTCTTTTGTAGACATAGATTGAGGTGTTAAACTTGGTAAAAACCGTTTTAAAAAGCATGGTTGGAGAAGCCCTTATTGGTTCTGGTCCGGAGATTGCCCATATAGATCTGGTTCTCGGGCCAAGAGGAGGGCCAGTAGAAACAGCATTCATGAATTCCCTTGCAATGCCAAGGCAGGGCCATACCCCGCTTCTTGCTGTCCTTGAGCCGAATGTTCAGCCAAAACCTGTAACCCTGCTAGTAAACAAGGTAACAATTAAGAATGTGTCACAGGCTGCTCTGATGTTCGGGCCAGCTCAGGCTGCGGTTGCAAAAGCGGTTATGGACTCGGTATCTGTCGGAGTACTTCCTGAAGAGCAGGCAGATGATATTTTCATTATTGTCTCTGTTTTCATCGAATGGGATGCAAAAGACAAAGATAAAGTCTACGAATACAATTATGAAGCTACAAAGCTTGCAATAGCCCGTGCAATGGGGGGCAAACCGACAGTTAAAGAAGCACTGGCCAAAAAGGATTCAGCAAAACATCCATTCGCATAAAGCAAATTGGTTAAGGTTTTTCTGGTTTCAATACCAGACGAAATCCAGTATATCTATTCATTTACTTAATAGCAGGCAGAAACAATTCTGCCTCTATCTGTTTTTTATATTTTTTATTCTAAATTATGTTCCTCTAAGTTTTCCATAAATCCTGTTTATATGCTCGGAGCGTGTGTTGTTCTGCCGGCGAGGGACGGACTGATCTGGAACATGAACTCTATTTCAGGGTAACTCTATTCAGGGTATCTGTGCACAGGTAGAATAATCCTGAATTTTCCGGACCCTGTGCATTGTAAAAGACTCCCAGGGAGTTCTCTGCCGTGTATCCTGTAAATTTTAAGGTCAGGGGAGATATCATATGTCTTTTATTTAAGGACAAACTCCTGACAAAATGGATTATGAACAGTAAAATTTACGATTATTTTTATGAAAGTTATGGTTGTATTTTTCTTTCTTCTTCGGGAAAGCACACTTCCAGGGCTGAGGAGTTATCGAGTTCGAGCACTTAAGTCTTACTTTGATCTCCTTTTTGAGATTTTTCCTGTCACTTTTTGAGTTCTGAAAGAGGGCGGAAAATGCAGGGTACTGTCTGAAAATTAACGGGCGTGGTAGACAAATATTTATAATAAGTATAAGTAATTTATATTAAGGTAAAAACATAAAACTTTACAGTGGGGGAAGACGTAATGAAAATTAGAGTAGTTAGTTCAAGGGAAGAAATCTTTACGCTTAATCCAAATGAGCGTGTTGTTCACCTGGCCTTCAGGCCTTCGAACAAGGACATTTTTGCGCTGGTGGAAACCTGCCCGAAAATCGAGGTAATTCAGTTGCCTAAATCTTACAGGCGTACGGTCTCAAAGTCCATAGAAATGTTCCTTGAGATGCAGAGAATCCAGCTTATTGAAGGAGATGTCTGGGGACACAGGAAAGACATTAATGAATATTACAGCATTCCATCTTCTGTAATAGAAAAAATACGAGAACTGAAGATGGAGGGCACGCCTGCTGAGAGAATCGAAGAAAAGGTTGCAAGGGAAAGCAAGCTGAACCCTGAAATGGTCGCTTATATCCTGACAAAGGAAGCTTCTGCCTGAGAATCCTGCAAATTCAGGATTTTCCTTCATTCTCAATGTATATAGGATAATATTGAAAGATTTTGAATCTTTCAAGTATCCTTATTTGTTATCCAGATCTGTTAAAAATTTCAGTTCACAGGGTCTGGGAATGTACTCCTTGACTTGAGATAACAACGTCTACTAGCGAAAACTGTAAGGTCAGGGAGACTATAAAAAAGACTCTATATGTTTTTTCACTGCGGACATTTGATTTTTCTTCATTTTTCTTAGCAGCTTCCAGGGGTCCTGTCTGGACTTTTGTCAGTGTCCAGCTCCATCAGTCTATAATTTTAACATCAGTTTTCACTTGACTAAGAAGTGTGAGAGAAGGTGATAACTTATATATTTTTGGCGGCTGTAATCTTTTAGTCTTATCTGTAATCTTTTTAACTTTAGCACTAATAGGAGACTGAAGGGTGAAACTGGAACTTATAGAGTTGATTTTTCTTTCCAATAAGCGAAAACAATTACTTCTTTTCCTCAGAAGCGGGCCCAAAAACATGGATGAAATTACGGAAGCCCTTCAGGTAACTTCCACTTCCATCCTGCCCCAGATTAAAAAATTAAAAGATATGTCCCTGGTCGTCCAGGAGGACAGGTCATATACACTCTCGCTAATAGGAAAAGTCCTCGTTGAAAAAATGCAGCCCCTTGTCAGCACTATAGAGCTTTTTGAAGATAACTTTGAGTACTGGTCGGAAAAGGATCTTCAGGGCATCCCTCTTTCTTTCAGGAACAGGCTTGGAGAACTCGGAAAATGCAAACTGGTTCAGCCTGACCTTGACCGCATGTTCGAACTCGACCAGGAAGTTGTGGAGAACCTTTCCAGTTCAACTTACATTCTTGAAGCCATAGCCTACTCTAATCCGCCAATGCTTTCTCTTTGCCAGAAGCTTGCAAAAAAAGGAGTTGAGTTCTCCCTTCTGATGTCTGAATCTGTCTATGAACGATATTATACAGATTATCCAGAGGATTTCCGAAATATGCTGGCTCTTAATAATGTAAAGTTTTTCCGGTATTCGGGCGAACTGAAGATTGCAAGTCTCACAGTTACTGACAAATTCTTTATGATTTCACTTTTCCCGAAGAATCAAAGGCATTTTGACAGGGAGAGCCTTATATGTTACGAATCATCTGCCCTGAAGCTGGGTACTGAGCTTTTCAATGAGCTGCTGCTTGATTCTACGCAGGTTACCGAAATTCCTCAGAAATAACTGAAGCCCGGAAACCGAAAGATTTTTTCAGGAATGCATGGACGGAGTATAATGAGAAGTTTTCAGGACTGTTATCCTCGTTTCGGAAAACTCTGACGAGTTCAGAAGGAAGGTGGAGACGGTAGCCAGATTCTTTTAAGGTTACCTATTTTATTGAGAGCCCTGGCTGTATTTCTTTTAATTGACAGGTTTCTATTATTAAGCTGGACTCTCTTAAACCGGATTTTCCTTTATGCTCAGAATTTTCCGGAATGATTTTTTGCTCAGCGTTCAGTCATGCTTCAGTTTTTTTCCATTTTATTGCTGCCTTTGTTACTCTGCCTTTTTACTTCTCTGCTTCATTTTTTCGGCAATGTCAATGCCGAGCCGCTTGCATTCCTGCAGGTCCTTGTCCGTAGGCTTGTGAAGGATCCTGAGTACAGGGTCTACAACGGTCATTCCCAGCTCCCTCATCTTTTCAGCTATCATTACGGGAGCTTCTCCGCTCCACCCGTAAGACCCAAAAGCAGCTCCCAGCTTGCCCTGCGGGTTTGTGGAAACAAGGGTTTCATTCATAAACTTCTCCATGGGCAGCAGCATTTTGTAGTAAAAAGTAGAAGAGCCAACTGCAATTGCTTCTGCTTGATTGAGTTCTTCGGGCTTTACATCATAAAAACTGACAACCTTTACATCCACATTCTTTGATTCAATCCCGTTCCCTATTGCTTCAGCCATAGCTTTTGTATTCCCTGAGGTACTCAGATAAACTACTATTGCTTTCAACCTCTATCCCCTCTAGCGATATAATAAATCTGATTTTAAGATAGTCCCGGACAAGGAGAGTAAAAACCGGCACTTGTATATCTAAAGCTCAGAGCTGGAAGGCATAACCCTGGCTTTTCCTGTTCCCCAATTCAATATTATTTATAAAATTTGTTTTAAATAAAGATTTCGTCATCAGATACAGTTCCAGTCTCAGAGCTGTCTTCAAATAAAGTCTGCCTCTATCCGGATAGGGGCTATATAGTTTACTACCTGAAGGGCAACACTTTCAAGGAAATTGCGGACATTATTTGGAATCCTGTCCACAGTATGGGAAGCAAAATTCAGGCTGCCTATTATCTCTCCCCTGTGCTTCATAGGGATTACTGCGACTGCAGTGATCTTTTCTTCCATTAACAGATCTGCCATTTCTTCCGCAAAAAAACTTAGTTTATAAATGGGCTTTTCAGTCCAGACCTGTTTTGCTTCCGGAGAGTCTATCCTGTATGCATAAACTTTTTTCACAAACTCGGAAGAAAGCCCTCTATGCGCCACAAGGTTAATCTGGTCCAGAAGCTCGTCTTTGAGGTATATGCCTCCTGCGTCTATCTCTTTTACCTTCAGGCAGGCATCAAGGATAAGATTGAGCATAGTCTGGAGGTTCCAGGTGGTGCTCAGGGCTAACCCTAGCTCCCTCTGAATATCGAGCATTTCCTGGGCTTCTTTTCTTTCTGTAACATCAACAACTATTCCCTGGAGATGAGTTACTGTGCCTTCACCGTCCCGCTGGATGTATGTCTTCTCTTCAACCCAGCGAACCTTGCCGTCTCCTGTAAGAATTCTATATTCCATCTCAAAAGAGTCGTACCCCTCTCGAATTGAGCGTGCAAGGTTTTCGTAGACCGACTTGATATCCTCTCTGTGGACTATGTTTCCGTAAAGGATTCTTCCCGAAATGAAGTCTTCTACGGTATATCCAAATTGCGTTACATTTTCTGAAACGAACTCTACGGGCCAGTTTTCCGTATTCTTCCAGAGAAAAGCTACTGCTGAGCTTTTGTTTATTATCGTTTTTAGCAGTTTCTGCATTTCGAGGGATTTTCTCAGGGCTTCTTCAACTTTTTTCCGTGGAGTTATGTCCAGCACTATTCCCTGAAAACAGGTCACGTTTCCATCTTCCTCCCTCTGGATAAAAGTTCTTTCATTTACCCAGCGCAGGTCTCCGGCTTTTGTAAAAATCCTGTATTCCGAATTGAAGCTTACATCTCCTTTCTGAATATTTCTCTCGAGTTCTTCTTCAACCCTTTTCAGGTCATCGGGATGTATTATCTTTCCGTACAGGACTTCCTGTGACATAAAATCGTCAACTGTATATCCAAACTGTACTACGTTTTCTGAGACAAAAGTTGCAGGCCAGTATTTTTCGTCCTTCCACAGGAAGACCACTGCAGGGCTGTTGTTGATTATTGTGGTCAGCACCTTCTGCATCTTAAGGACTTTTTCCAGTTTTTCTTCACTTCTTTTCCGCTCGGTGATATCAAGCACAACTCCCTGAAAATAGGTAACTTCACCTTTTTGGTTTCTCTGGATGAAAGTCCTTTCATTAACCCAGCGTATCTTCCCGTCTTTTGAAAAAATCCTATATTCCATGTTGAAATCCGGAGCCCCTATTCTAATTCTTTTTTCAAGCTCTTCTTCAACTTTTTTGAGGTCATCAGGGTGTATAATGTTCCCGTAAAGCACCCTGCTCGAGATAAAATCTTCTACTGTGTATCCGAAGTTCACTACATTTTCGGAAACAAACTCCGCAGGCCATTTTTCTTCGTTTTTCCAGAGAAATAATACTACCTGACTGTTATTGATTATAGTTTTCAGGGCTTCTTCCCTTTCCAGAGTTGCATGGAGAGCTTTCCCCCTCTCGCCGTCCTCAGCATCTGCTACTCTGGTATAAGTGTTCAGTCCCTTTTTGTTTTCTGAACTTTCACTACTCATTTCTTCCAACCGCCTGCACAGGGCTATTCTCAATTGTTTCATCCGGATTTTTCAATAGGCCCTTCCGGGATAATACTCTGGATATTGTCTATATTGATAACCGTAAATTCTACTGTGCCTGAATTTACCGGTCTGTGTAGCATACTTGCCGCCTATAAGTTTTCTCCCAACTCTCAGTTTTCTCCTAACTTTCAGTTCGCTGTCTTTTATATAATTGTGTTTTTATCAAATATCAGTTTTTTTGGTCTCGAATCTTTCCGGACCAAAACACTGGAATGTAAGGTTCAGAATTCCAAATTTACAAAAAAATTCTACATTGTGGCAAAATAAAACATCAGGATTTAAAATTGAGAAAAAGAGCGCAGGTAAAAGAATAAATTTGGTGAACGGTACAACCCTTTCGTGGTTAGATTTTGTGGTGTGGTGGTTGGGTGTGATCTTGTAGATGTGTAGGCAAGGGTAGGTCCGTTCACTAAGCTAAAATCAAAATTCATTACTGGCTATATAAATATTTGGATACTTTTATATTAAATTGCCTTTTTGTGATATGAAATATCATTTTTGAGGCTTAAATGGGGACATTTTTTCCAGATTTTGTCCTTATATTGTTAATATATGGTATCATTTTCTTCAGCTCACTTTTTCAGTAATTGTTCTCTACCTTCTTTACAGTTTTTCTTCCCCAACCTGTTTATACTATGAAGTTTTTTTCTATCTATACATTATTATGGATTATATTCATAGTTTTCAATGTCAAGATCAAAAAGGAAGATCACCAGGAGATTCACAATGAGAAGTGCCATTATCAAAGAGGGGCCTGAACGTGCCGCTAACCGTTCCCTTCTTAAGGCAACAGGGGTAACGGATGCGGAAATGAAGAGGCCGTTCATCGCGGTTGTCAATTCATGGAATGACATAGTCCCCGGTCATATCCATCTGAATAAACTTGCTGAGGCTGTAAAGGCAGGGATCAGGAACGCCGGAGGAGTTCCTTTTGAGTTCCATACCATAGCGGTTTGCGACGGGATTGCAATGGGCCATGAGGGTATGAAATATTCTCTTCCAAGCAGGGAAGTTATAGAGGACACAATAGAACTGATGGTTAAAGCCCACCAGTTTGACGGTATGGTTCTTATCCCCACCTGTGATAAGATCGTCCCTGGGCACCTTATGGCAGCAGGCAGGCTTAATATTCCTGCCATTGTTGTGACCGGAGGGCCAATGCTTCCAGGGTATGTGGACGATAAATACACGGACCTTATTTCAGTCTTCGAAGGGGTCGGTGCCTACAGCGCAGGCAAAATTTCCGAAGCCGAGCTTAAGAGGCTTGAAAACCTTTCCTGTGCAGGAGCTGGGTCCTGTGCCGGGATGTTTACTGCAAATACAATGGCATGCATGACTGAAGCCCTGGGACTTAGCCTTCCAGGCTGTGCAACCGCCCATGCTGTTGACGCAAAAAAGACTCGCATCGCCAAGGAGTCCGGAGAACGCATTGTGGAGCTTGTAAAAAAGAACATTACTCCAAGGCAGATTGTTACTCGCGAGTCTTTTGAAAATGCTATTATGGTCGATATGGCAGTCGGAGGAAGTACAAACACCACTCTGCACCTTCCTGCCATTGCACATGAGTTTGGGCTTGAACTGCCTCTTGAAACCTTTGACGAACTGAGCAGGAAAACTCCTCATCTGATTTCCCTCAGGCCCGGCGGCCCGAATTTTATGCTTCATTTTGACAGGGCGGGCGGGGTCGAAGCAATTATGCAGAGGCTGGCTTCAAGACTCCACCTTGACCAGCTTACAGTCAACGGCAAAACTATCGGTGAAAACCTGAATGAGTTTGAAATCATTAACCCTAAGCTGAATAAAGAGATTATTGCAACTCTTGAAAAGCCAGTCCATGCCGAAGGAGGAATCGCAGTCCTCAAAGGCAGCCTTGCTCCCGACGGATCTGTTGTCAAGCAGGCTGCGGTTGACCCAAAAATGCGTGTACACACAGGTCCTGCAAGGGTTTATGACTGTGAAGAAGATGCCATGAAGAGCATTCTTGCAGGCGATATTAAGCCCGGAGATGTTGTCGTCGTCCGGTATGAAGGTCCTAAAGGAGGGCCTGGAATGCGTGAAATGCTTGCAGCCACAGCAGCAATCGGAGGCATGGGCCTGCTCGAATCTGTAGCTCTGGTAACTGATGGGCGTTTCTCTGGAGGTACCCGTGGGCCGTGTATAGGGCATGTCTCTCCTGAAGCCAGTGAAGGAGGCCCGATAGGTCTTGTAAAAGACGGTGACCTTATAGAAATCAATATTCCTGAAAGGGCCCTGAACCTGAAAGTCTCTGAAGAAGAGCTCGAAAAGCGTAGGGCTGCCTTTGTCCCCCCTAAAAAGGAAGTTACAGGTTACCTTGCCAGGTACCA
This sequence comes from Methanosarcina sp., assembly GCA_013331265.1. Taxonomy (GTDB): domain Archaea; phylum Halobacteriota; class Methanosarcinia; order Methanosarcinales; family Methanosarcinaceae; genus Methanosarcina; species Methanosarcina sp10923u. The sequence goes on along the minus strand of DUGS01000114.1, from coordinate 5,597 downwards.
GCGTGCCGTCCATTCTGCAAACACTGGCGGGATAGTAGACTAAAACTGTTTAATACTTTATTTTCATGGAGGGAAAAACCTCCATTTTTCTCTTTTTCGAATTCAGGCAATTTCTTTCAGGACTATTTCTTTCAGGACTATTTCTTTCAGGACTTTTTATTTTCCGCATCTCAATTTACCAGTTCTCTGCTCGAAGAGATACCTCTTTGCAGTGTCCAACCTGTCTTCTGGAAACGTTTATAGTTCCCAGAAACTATCCTTTATATTACCTTTTTATTCAAAGCCATTCGCGCAAAACCATCATTTATTGAGAAATTCGCTAAGAAATTCAGGAGGTCTAAATTCTGGAAGTAGAGGGGTTGTGTTCAATCTGCGGGCGCCCGGCTAAACTTCATACCTGCCAGTTATGTGGTAAACTCGTATGCAGCAAGTGTATGGACCTTAGAAAAAGCGTCTGTATCAAATGTGCAGGTGGAAGGGAAGGTTCTGCACCCGGCTCAGGAGATACCGGAGTATTTAAATAAATTAGTCAAAAGTAGACCGCAATAAATAAGCCATCAAAATTAAGTCAGTCAAAAAAGGACAGGATTTTCAAAAAAGTAACTTGAGGTCTTGAAGACTTTTCTGACTTATATTAGCTTACCAGCCGTGAATTTCTCCTTCAGGTTCTTCTTCATCACGGTAAAAACGAAATTCTTTTTTCTCGACATCTTCTACAAATACAAACTTTTCTTCAATTCCGACTTTTGCAAACGTAAGAGCATCATCTCCATCTCTTACAGCCGGCAGGATGTCCACATCCACATGGTCCTGAACACTGCTTTCCGGAAGAAAAGCCGTAATGATAAACCAGTCAATACCTCCCGTGTAATTACTGCTTACATATCGGCTCTGGTTTGGCGGAATCTTTGTAGCTTTCTGATGCATTTCGGTCCCGTCAGCCCGATAAGCTACAAACCGAATTGTATGGTTTGTCTTATTTTTTATTATAGCCATTCCCCAACTCCCCTTATCTTAATCCACTGATATTTTTTCCATTTTTTTAAGGACTCTATATGATGAATTTAATTCCGGGAAGTAAATAGTTTTGGATGCAAAGTTTCTATAAGGTGTTGTGCCACCCGAATTTCGCTTCGGGATCACAGAAAATCGAAGATTTTCTGGGAGTTGCGATGAAATCGCAACAGCACGAGGTCCTTTTCACTCACTCCGCTCGCTCAAGCAGACTAATTTATGGATTGTAGAGGAAACCCGACTTTAAGGACAAAATTATTTTACCTGTGGATTAAAAGGTTGTTTCCACAGGCAAGAGAATTATTCTCAGGCAAGGCAGGTCAATCTGCTAATTTAATAGCCGAATAAACTGCATGGTCAGGTAGAGATCGGCTGTTTATTTTAGCAAATTAAACCAGCAGGTTAATCGGGTGTCTGGTTGCAGGCTCGATATCGAGATCAGCTACGGCTTCGGCAATCATGATGTCGCTCATTGCAGCCATTGGGAAAACGTACTGTGCATATTCTATAGGGCCGTAGAGGATGAAGTCTCCGGCTGCAGCTTGCTGGAGGCATGTGGAGCCTATATCGCAGATCTTATACATGACAGGGTCTTTTTCTTTCTGCTGGTTCAGCCAGTTCCAGGCTGAGGGAGCGTTATGAATTCCAGAGCCTGTGGGGTGTCCCCATTTTGCTTTTGCGGTAATTGTCATTCTGAGGGCTACTCCGGCTCCGTTTCCCATAGGGGTAATGCTCGGGTCAATAAGCTTGTTTACTATCCCGCACCTGTCTGCAATTGAGAGAAGACCTTCTTCTAACAGACCTGCACCTGTATCGAGCAGTTCCATCCTGCCCTGGAGGGAGGAGTCCTTGGCATTGAAGCCCAGGATAATCGAACTGTCGATATCGGACTGCTCAAGAGCCTCTATTTCTAATGCATTTATGCTCATATTTATAGAATTATAGACTGCCCTGTCTGCAAGCCCTATTTCACTCACATATCCGGCTGCGTGGGCACGTACAGCTCCTTCGGGAGAATCTATAAGAAAAGGAGAATCAGAAACATCTGCGATAAAATCAATATAGCGCGTAATACTCTCGATGGTTGTGCCAAAGATATGGACCATATGGGGATTTCCGGTAGTATCCGAACCCGATTCCTGCAGGTTTACAAGCTTTTCGGCAGCAGTCCTATCAAAAAGGCCTTTTGCGGCATTTTCGACAATCTCGTGCTTGTTGTAAAAAATAGTCCCTGCAAGTACGGTAGGGAGTTCTCCAGGTTGTCCACCTACTTTTACTCCTGCAATATTGGCAATTTCCTGTTCTTTCTGGAACTTAAACATCTTTACGCCCTCTAAATCCACACTTTTCAAAATCAAAAACTTATTCAGGTTCAAAACTTACTTCTTTTGATTCAGGCTTTGAACTGGTCTTTTAGTTGCAGAACAACCATATTAAATATAGATTTAAAATATATTTTCTGATTGATTAAATTATTGAATTTTAAGCCAATGAAGCTGTATTATTTTATTAATGAGGCTATATTATTATAATGAGGCTGTTCAAATTGAGAAAACTGTACTTCCAAATTAATCTATCTTTTTTATAAAATCAGAGGTTTTCTGCCGGGCAGATGATTCCTGCTTTTGAATCCATTACGAATTCCTCTGAGATTATTACGTCTCCTGAAGTGGGGACTGCAAAAGAAGACCGCCTTTTTTTCGGAGCACAGACAACCATGGGTTCTTCAGGGTATGCTTCTCCCTTATCCTTATAATCCTCAACAAGCTTCCGGATCTCTTCCGGATCGTTTAACCCAATTCTGTCGAGGAGTGTAACTTGCTGCTGGAAACGTTCGACTGCAGTTCTGGATATATTTTCTATAAAGGGAATTGCGCCCTGAGAACCTTTTATTCTGCCCTGTTCATCGATCCCGTTTGCATGGATTGCAAGCAGGGAGTGCCCTGCCAGATGACCCCTTGACTCGGTCCCGCAGACCAGCACATACCGGATATTGGAGTTTGAAATGACATTTACTATTATCTTCTCAACTCCCAGGTTTTCGGTTTTTGAACTGCCCCAGATAGCAGTTTCGGGGCAGGCATCAAGGTAACTTGCAAGGGTTACTACTGCAATTCTTGAATCAGGCTTTCCTGTAACATAGTCTCCTTTTACAGGTGGCCAGTTTTCTGCAATGAGCTTCAGAGAATCACCTTTTTTCTTTCCTTGTTCAGGTAGGATAGTGCACTTGCAAGCATGATGGCTTTTGTAAAATGCCCTCCTACTCTTGATGTGTCTACAAACACGTAATTGTCCATCAGTACCGGAGCTCCGAGCCCGTCGCCTCCGCCAAGGAAGGCAATGGTCCGGAAAATAAGATTGCCTGAGATCCCGTCAGGAGCAACGATAAAATTTGATTCCTTTATTGCATCTTCAATAAGAATCGTGTAGTGTTTGGCATTAATCCCGAGTTCCCGAGCCCGTCCTGCTACGAATTCCCCGTCTGCGAGAGTCCTGTCCACACGCCTGTCCCTTCCTATGTCTCCCATCCTGCCTCCGGAAAGCACTCCTACGGCAGGGTCAACTCCCAGTCTCCTTATATGCTCTGCACCAAGGGTGATCATACGAAGCTTGTCTGAAATCGTGTTTCCTTCATCTATTCCAACAGGGGCGAGGAAAAAAGGTGTCCCATCTGCTGTCAGGAGCAGGGCAAGCCTGCAAATCCTTTTCATGCCAAGGGCTTCTTTCAGGTTTGAAAGAGTTTCGGATGCCTTTGCAGTACCTCTTATAACCGCATCTACCGTTCTTGAAACCAGGAGCTCTGAAAGGACTTTTTCGGGGTTCTCGGTATCTATAACCTCAAGTTCAGTCCCTATTTTATCTATTTCTTTTTTACTCCCTACAAGGACTACCTGTGCATATCCCAATTCCTGAGCTTTCCATGCACTCTCAAGAGTTTTGGGATTAGGCTCTCTTATTCCCATAGCAACTCTTGCTCTGTTCGCCCGGGCTCGTGCTTCGATAGCCTCAAGGAGGGCATACATGCCGTTCTTTTCCATATCTATCCAGGCTTTTGTTTCAGATTTGAAGTAGTTCAAAGAAAAACAAACACACACATTAATTAATTTTGCCCCCCGAGTTGCGTCAGCAGAGTTGCGGCTCTGCAGTGCGCTGTCCGTTTCACTCGCTGCGCTCGCTCAAGCAGACTAATTTTTATGGATACAACTGAGTTTCACTAAAGGGGATTTATTTATAGATACTGATATTGATATTGAGCTCCGCCGAATCGGTCCATTTATCTACAAATTATTTTATTTTTCGTGCTAAAAGACAAATTTATGCTGCGGTATCCTAAAAAGTCAATGCTGAAATATTTTGGGAATGCGGGCAGGGGACTTATTTAAAAAATTAAAATATATGACGTTAATAATGAGTTTCCTTTTTATTGAACATTAAATAATATTTGAAATTTATAGACTTTATTATAGATTTTAACTAGAGTATTGTCAATAGCATTGGGTAAAAACTTAGGTACTCAATTAAACGAACATTTAAAATAGAAATAAGTATTCTTTTTGTCAGCAACCTTGAAGGACACAGGAAGGATACGAGAAAAACCCTTTCGTCCTCATCTTCTGTATGATAGCTAGAAATTGAACAAAGGTAGAGGGGATTTAAGCTCTTTCCTAAGAGCTATAGGAACCACCAGCTTATGATCCAATTCTCCCAGCCAAAGAGATTCCAGGGCTATTTTCGGGGAGTTTTTGGTATGGCAGGTACAACACAAAGAACCTTTAGAGATAGTCTGAGATTCGGACGAAATCAAGAAAATTCTGGGTAAAATCAAATGGTGTGTAAGTTCATGAAATTCGGTTTCAGAAAGCCATCCTTGAAAAAGTCTATTAAAGCAAGAACTACAGGCAAATTAAAACGCAAAGCAAAAAAAGCTGTAATACCATTTTATGGAAAAAAGGGAACAGGAATTATAAAAAGTCCAAAAAAGGCGGTGTACAATAAGGTTTACCATAGGACGTCATTTAGTATGTTCGGTTTTTTTAAGAAGCTATTTAAATAAAAACTAGATGGAAGATGTATGTTTTATCCCAAAATTATTACGCTTTTTTAATTTCTTTTATTACAGTTATAATTGCAGTTATATATTGTATAATTGCAGTTATATATTGTATGCAAGTAGCTCGCTATTTTACTTCAACTTCGAATTTGTTTC
>DUGS01000114.1:0-187 GCA_013331265.1 Methanosarcina sp. | reverse complement strand
TTTCTTTTACATGAAATTTCAGGATACTACATCCTTTAGTTGTTTATAATTCAAATTACTACCAACCTCCTTACTTTATTAAATTAGATAAGGTTACATATAAGAAAATTTCCTTATTGGTATGGTTTAAGATGATGTCGGCAATTGAATGGGCTGAAAAATACCGGCCCCGGACCCTTGGAGATGT
>DUGS01000081.1:1756-8638 GCA_013331265.1 Methanosarcina sp. | reverse complement strand
AAGACAGACTCGATAAAACGAATCAGGTTGTACTGGTCGAAGTTATCTGTAATTTATCACTTTTTTCTTGAATTTAGCTCACTACTCTAAACCCCTAAATTAGTCCTCTTGAACGAGCGGAGCGAGTGAAAAGGACCGCGTACCCCCGAGGCGCAATTCGGGGCGAAAAGGGGTGTAAGGGTCAAAATTCAGGAGTATGAGTCAGACTTTTTTCTTTCAAAAATATCAACCATGTAAAGGTAGACGACCCGCATGTTGCAATTCAGGAAATAAAAAGTGGGTACTGGGGAGCAGGCGGAGAGGCTGTTGGATTGGATAACATAAAGGCTCCTCTAGCATCTCTACTGAGAAGACAGAGTAAATTTAAAAAGCTTTTAGAAAAAAGTGCTTTTAAAGGAGCCTTAAATCAGGCCCCTCCGTCTTTCACTCCTATATTCTTCAAAAAGGCTCTCAAACTTAGCCTCTTTGGCTTTATGGCGCCTTACTTCAGCTTCTTTTTCCCATGCATCAATCGCAGCTTTCAGGGCTTCCGGTTCTGCCATTGCAAAGTCTTCAGCTCTCTCAAGCTGGACATTCCTTAAGACCGGCACGTCACCTTTAAAGAAAGTCTCCTCTGCTGCATGAGAGATATCCTCAGGGATAATTACAGCCCTGACTCCGGCTTCCACAAGGATCTGGGCAGTTGTAGCTCCGCCTCCGCTAGGGTTTTCAAGGAAGACGACATCCCCCGCTTTGAGCCCGTATTTTTCTTTAGTTTCGGCAATGGACTCTTTCGTGAAAGCCGCAATAACCTTTACAGGAGTGCCCTCACCACGTATCTCCATTTTCTGGATTTTTCGCAGTTTGTTGCCCCTGCGCCTCAGTTCTTTTACAGTCTTGTTTTTATTACTGAGCTCTTTTTTCAGGCTCTCTATAGTGCTGTCTCTGATCTGGAGCTCTTTTGATTTCCTGACTTCACTGTAAGCTTCCTTTTTAAAGCCTTTCAACCTTGACTCAAGCTTTGAAATCTTTCTGTCTTTTGCTACCAGTGCCTGTTTCAGTTCCTCAACATACTCCTGAAGGTTCAGGATCTGCTCTCCCTGCCTCTGAACAACATCTCTCATTTTGAGGAGGGATTCGTCAACCGTCCTTTCCTCGGGTTTTTCCTGTGCTCTTACTCTCGGGGCTTTTTCACGAGCTTCTGAGGCAGCCCGTACTTTTTCAATAGCAGCCTCTATTGAGTCTCCCCGGATTACATGAAGTTTAATTAACTCAAGGTCTGCACCTTCGGGCGCTTTCTTTTCAATCCGCGTAAAGATGTTTTTGTAATTCCTGTAGGTAAGAAGAGCTGCAGTCAATGCATCCCTTTCGTGGTCATTGGAATAGCCAAAAGGCTTCCCGAGTGCAATTTTTTCTTCGGCAGAAACCTCAATTCCCGGGCTTGCAGGAACAGCATTAAAGCTTCTCCTGATTTTTTCAACCGAGCCTGGCATTGGAGTGACATCACTTGCGATTACTGCGGGTTTTCCATATTCTGCAATAAGTTTGACAACTTCATCAGGAGATATTCCCCTGAAGCTTTTCAAATATAGGAGGTCTCCGTCGAGAGAAAGAATGGCTATGCCAACCGTTGTTCCCGGATCGATCCCCACGATTGTGAATTTGCGCCTGGGGTTCTTCGGCTTCAGGGGGACATAACGGATTTTGTCGCGTTCAACACTTCTCACACTTACCTGCGCATCACTGCTTGCCATTGGATGTATCGGAATCTCTCCGCGTTTAGCATAGACGGTAAATTCGGACCTTACATAGCCTCCGAACCCCTTTACGTTTACGGCGTCAAACCGGATGCCTTTTTCCCGTGAAAGGTCTTTAAGGGCGTTTTCAATCTCCCTGCTCCTCTGAAGCACAGCTCCGTGTACCTTTCTTCTGTACCGGTTCTGGCTCCACCCTCCCCGTCCAAGGGAACGGGCTCTGCTGACCTTAATTTTCGTAATATCTTCAAAAAGAGAGACTTCATGCCCGACTCCAAGGTCTGAAAGCCTGGCACAGGCTTCGGCTTCATCATTTGGGTTCTCGGGGTCAACAGAGATCCCATATTTGCGCGCAATCCTGACAAGAGGTTCAGGATGCAGCCCGCCTGTTACCTGGACAAGTTTGACTCCATCAGGAAGGCGTTCCATAAGAGAAAGGAGCTCACTTCTGTCGGCCGCAAGCTCAAAAATGTTGTCAACAGCTATTATCTCCGGCCTTTCCTTCTGGATCATATTAAAGATCTTCTGGCGGCGGAGCATATTAAAATGGGAAACCTCACCGTCCCTGAGAATAGCAAGGGCATATCTGGGAAGTTCCCTGGCCCTGGGAGAACCCCGGGCAATATCGATTCCATAGATAATCCTTTTTTGCATGAATACCTATATTTTATTTCATGTGGAATATATATTTAACTGATTTCTAAATCTATTTTTATAAATTTAATGTAATCTATAAAGCCAGTTTTTTGTATCAGTTAGCTTAAGGGAGCCTTTGATTTCCTTCAATTAAGCCTTTCAGAAAAATACATTTTACAATTATCCTTTTTCTGCAATTAACTTTTTTATGAGGCGAGATTACAAATAAAACTCAAGCAGATACTCCACAACCTCGTGAATAATGCATTGAAATTTACTCCTGAAAGCAGACATGTAAAGGTTTGGGCTAGAAAGCTAGAAAATACAACCGAAATTTGCGTTAAAGATAATGGTATCGGGATCACGGAAGAAAAGCAACAGACAACTTTTGAGCCATTCAAACAAGCAAACTAACAAAAGGGCGTACTTTCACAATTTTATGGTCTGTAAAAGAGAAATGAATTGAGTAAAACAAATCAAGTAAAACAAATCGAGTAAAAAGGATTGAGGAATATAAGATCCTCAGTTATCTGCTAGTGACAGCTCCCGCGAATAAATTGGCAGGCATCTATGGTATTTCAACCAATGCTATACTGCCCTAGAGCAACTATTTATTCGTGTCTCCCTCGTACCGTTCTAAGTTTTACCTGTAGAACTTCTCTACAGAACCTATACTCAGAGTTCAATAGCAAAGTCAAGTGGCTTCTGTAGCATTTGCAGCTTCCAGAACAAAACTTGACAATAGATTGTAGGCTGGGAAGTAAAAGAACATTATCAGGAAACGTATTATGTGAGAGTTGGTGGATTCATCCCATGTCTAAAAACACGGGGATCATCCTTCCCTCTCCTAAAGATCAAAGTATCTAATTTTCTTTAAATTGTTCCGGTGAAAGGGAACTTACTTTTTATCTGAAGTCTCTTTTTTAGAAGTTGCTTTTTCGAATTCTTCCGCTTCGAATTCTTCTGCCTCAAAATCCCCTTCTTTAGAGTCCTCTTCTTCAAACTCTTCAGAATCGTTTTCCCCGTTATCAGAGCCACTCTTTGCTCCACTTTTTATCTCTGTCAGAGCTTTTTCAAGCTCCCTTTTAATGTCATATTTTCGGAAGAAATGGGTCAGTATGTTCGAAACATCCCTTTCAAGAATTTCGTCGGCATGAGGATGGTCAGGAGTTACATACTGAGGCCAGTCAATGAGCTGGACACTGTCTTCAGATACGAAAATGTTGTATTCACTTAAATCAGCATGGATGACTCCGAGAGAATAGGTTGTCTTTACCTGCTTCAGAATTTCATCAAGGTACCACTCAGGGTCAACGAGCTTTGTTTTTGAGAGCAGGCTGCCCTTTGCAATTTCCATGACTATAGCGTGCCTGTTCTGGTCCAGAGGTTTTGGGACAGACACCTGCGGGTAAAGCTTGGTCATAATCTCATATTCTCTCTGGGCTGCAAGCCTGGCAGCGTAAATCCAGGAAAAGTGTTCTCTGTCGCCGAGGTGCTCACGTACTCTTTTTATTTGCTTGAAACTGGTCCTGCCTTCCCTGTGGAATTTAATTATGACAGGAAAAGGTTTCCCTATTGCAAGCTCAGGCTGCCGGATTGCTTCAAAAATGACGGACTCTTTGCCTACCCCGATTTCGTCTCCGATGGCGCTGATGCTTTTCCTTTTTACAAAGGTATTGAGAGCAAGGGCATCGTACCCTTCAAAGTAAATCTGAAAACCCTCATAAGGCTGGGTGGTCCTGACAACAAGCTTATCCCGCACAAGCTTCTTCAGCCTGTATTCAAGCTTGTCAAAGGGCAATTTGGTGTACTTATTAAGCTCTTCTATTGGCACCCACTCAAAATGTTTCATCCCTGTCTCGATGCCTGTAAGTATCCTGAAATCCTTTGCATCAAGCTTATTGAAAACCTTTAGCACTTCGTCGATCATCCTATCCTGTTATACATATCATCTTCGATATTTAAATAATATCCCAGGTTGCGCCACCCGAGTTGCGCCACCCGAATNNTGAACCTGATTTTGAGAAAAAGATAGAAGAGTTTGCACTTAACTTCGGTTTTGAGGTCATAGAACTGGAAGGCAGTACTGAAACAGCGCAAAATTCATACAATACAATGCAAAATATGCTGCTCAGGCCGCTTAAAGCTTGATAATATTTTTAAATTTCCGATGCCCTGTGAAATTTCGCTGTACCGAACCATTCTTGTCACACCCGAGTTGCGCCACCCGAGTTGCGTTTCGGGAGCCCGCGGTCCTTTTCGCTTCGCTCAAGAGGACTAATTTATGGATTAAAAATGAATCTCGATTGCGCCTCGGGAGTACGCCCCGAGTTGCGTTTCGGGAGCCTGCAGTCCTTTTCACTCGCTCCGCTCGTTCAAGAGGACTAATTTATGAGTTTTAGCAGCGAGTTTAATCAAACAGGAATTAATTACAAATATTTCTGAACCACAAAATGCCATTTGATATACAGAACTGTTCGTCTCCTTTACCTTTTAGCAGACGAATTTCCGGCAGCAGGGTTAAGGGTATTAACTGCTGAATTTAAGTACGATTTATGGTAAGTCCAGTTGCTAACGGATCTAAAACCGTTTTTATACCTAAAAAAATGAGAAATTACTAAATTATGAAATTTTGTCGTTATACGGGAAAAATAAGCTGGGTTTTGAGAATTCCCAGCATGCAGACTATTAATTATAAATACTATTTTTTTCTCTATACTACTCTACCTATAGAAAGAAGAAATCAAGTTAACCTCTTTAGATCATAAGTTACATATAAAATGCACATGAAATTTTCCAAATAGCAGGCACAAAAATGAGAGTCCTTTAAAGCACTTTCATGCCAAACATATCCCTTATTTAAAGTACTTCATGAGATTTCGAACATAATATTTGTTAAAATATGTTCGGCACATATGAAATTCCGTTATGAGTTAAGATAATATGGTGCATTAAATACGTTAACTTATAACTTGATTCACTGGAAAAAATAGAGGTAGTTTAGGGAATGAAGAAATATGATGTAATTGTTGTCGGGGCTGGCATAAGCGGGCTTCTGGCTGCGCTGACGCTTTCCAAGCATGGAAAAAAAGTCCTTATTCTTGAGAAAGGACGGCATCTTGGGGGAAATTGTAACAGCTACATGGTAGACGGGTATCAGGTGGATACAGGAGCACATGCGATAACACATCTGGTTGAAGGCCCTCTCCCAAGGCTGATGGATAATTACTTTGATTTCCTGCCTGTGTTTGAGGACTACGGGCACTACTATATCAGGACTGAAAATACTTTTACAAAAGTCCCTTCGAACCTGAAGGACTTCGTGGCTTTTGATGTGCTTCCGAGGAAGGACAGGGTTATCCTTTCACAGACCCTGACAAAAGCTCTTACGCTTTCATCTTTCGGAATAGACCTATCTGACCAGTCGGTTTATGATTTCCTTCCAAAAAATCTTTGTAAAGATACCTATGACTTTGTAGACACTATCTCGGGTTTTCTATCGGGAAAGTCAATGAAAGAGACCTCTGCTCAACGTATTCTCGCTGGCAGCAGTTTTGTCAGGGACAGCATTACGCAGGAGCAGTTTGATGCCATGATAGGAAAGTTCGAGCCCAAAAAACGCCAGTCCACTGAGTCCATTCTCTCATCGATCCTTCCGTACCATCTGCATGCTTCCCTGCAGTCCCGTATGAACAAAGTGGCCCAGCCTTTCACATCTCTTGAGAGGCTTGCTACAAACAAGGTAAACTATTCCCAGGGATACCCGAGAAAAGGGTTAAAAGCCCTTTTGAATGCCACTCTTTATTCTTTACCTGATACTGTGGAAATAAAAACCGAATGCGAAGTGAAAAGCATCCTGGTACAGGACGAGAAGGTTTCTGGCGTGGAAGCAGACGAGATCTATCTGGCTGAACTCGTCATCTATACAGGCTTTGCAACCGAGCTTCCGAAGCTTATTAAGGACCTCCCACAAGCTTATAAAGAAAATCTCAAAGGGATCATGCACACAAAAAGCCTGACCATCTGGCTCGGCCTAAAACAGGAGCTCCCAGAATTCAACTACACAGGCTCTGAGATCTGGTTTAAAGACTTTGCCTACTGGGCAATGCCGATCAGCAATTATGACCCTTCCCTTGCTCCAAAGGACAGGCAGCTTGTAGGCTTTTCTTTTGTGATAGATTCGGATCAGACTGAAGAGCATGAGCTCAAAAAAGCCTATGACACCATCTTCCGTGCCCTTCCAAATATCGAAAAATACATTGATATGCAGCACGAGCAGATTATGATCCCTGAAAAAGCCGCAGTCACGATTAATGGAAAATTTGCGGATATCCGGACTCCTGTCAAAAATCTCTACATCGCAGGCACGGATACGGACAGACGCAGTATGGGAATTACCAGGGCATCATATTCGATAATAGAGCTTTTAAAAATACTTAATGAAGATGGAAATCTCCATTAAACATTTAGCGTAAAACCCCTGAGTCTTTAGCTCAGGGGATATAAGCGTCAA
>DUGS01000081.1:1131-1597 GCA_013331265.1 Methanosarcina sp. | reverse complement strand
TCAGGGGATATAAGCGTCAACTTTGGTGGCCGGTAAGTATGTTAATTAGAGCATCATATTTTTACTGGAGGGGGATAAAATTAACGGAAGTTCTAAAGTTAAGGGGATTTTGAGCCTTGTTTTCGGACTGATCAGCATATTTCTTTCTCTTTCATTCTGGTTCGGAATAGGTAGCCTGTTCTTCACATCCTTAGCGATACCATTTTCCCTTGCAGGAATTGTCCTCGCCCGATCCTGCCTTAAAAAGAACCATGACGCAACTGCAAAAGCAGGGCTTACAGCAAGCGTATTTGGCTTTCTGCTGAACATTGTATCCTTTGTTATGTTTCTTTTCTATTTCAGGTGAGTCCATTTATCGTAAACTCAGGATTTCTTGTTTGTCAAACTCGCAACCCACATCAACTTGCTTGTCATGAGCAGCGCAATCTGGCACCTTGACGGGCCTGTCCACATCCGCTGGGGCTCA
>DUGS01000081.1:773-918 GCA_013331265.1 Methanosarcina sp. | reverse complement strand
GGCATGTTCCACAATTTCAGAGTTTACTGATATTCTCTCAGGAAACCAGTACTGCCCATGTGCAGGACCATTTACTGAGATGTATCTCCTTGAGGCTTCAGCCAGTCCATTACCGACACTTCATCAGGCAGAGAAATCCTCTCTG
>DUGS01000081.1:0-621 GCA_013331265.1 Methanosarcina sp. | reverse complement strand
CAGGCAGAGAAATCCTCTCTGGTGCCGCAGAGAGGCAAAGGGTGTCGTAACCGCAAACTACGCAAGCTCGCCGGCTTGAAAGACTTTCCAGGAATGCTATGACGTAAAGACAGCAACCCCAACTGATGAATACATGAAGACCTATGACGGAGCAAGAAAGAATCTCGAAGGCCTCTGACTTGTATTCTAAACCGAAAATATAAATATAACCGATCTGGGATTTCAAGCCCTAATCAGTTATTTCTCTGGAAATTAATTTCCCTGTGTAGTTTCTTTCTCATTCTGATAGTAACTGTTTCATACAGTAATATAAATCTCTGAACCCAACTCTTTTTGCAACAGGACAGCCCCTGCATATGCATCCTTTTTTTTCGCTTATGTACCTGCTTTTCGGGACCGTTTCAAAGCAAAATCCACCTCTTTCCCCGGCTTCAACCCACGAAGGACAGTCAGGACAGATGCACATCTGTATGACAATTTCTTCCTGCTTTGTAATTGATGGAATACGCGTTGACTCTTCCATATAGTTCCCCCTGTTCCAGAAGCTTGTTTTATTATTGTAATATTAGCCTTCATTTTTTAAAAATATCTATCATGCCCGAGTTGCGCCACCCGAATTGC
>DUGS01000011.1:4123-5486 GCA_013331265.1 Methanosarcina sp. | reverse complement strand
TTAGCCTGGGAGGACGTCGCGTGATAAGTCATGAAGAATATGCTTAAAACTACAATTTTGCTTGCCGCCCTTACAGGTCTCCTGGTACTCATAGGTGACTACTTTGGCGGTACAGGCGGAATGATTATAGCATTCCTGTTTGCATTAATAATGAATTTTGGAAGTTACTGGTACAGTGATAAGATAGTCCTCAAGATGTACAGGGCAAAAGAAGTTTCCCCTGCGGAAGCCCCTAACCTGCACAGGATAGTCGATGGACTCGTGATGAAGGCAGGAATACCAAAACCTAAAGTGTATATTGTAGAATCCGGAATGCCTAACGCCTTTGCAACCGGCAGAGATCCTAAACATGCTGCTGTGGCTGCTACAACCGGAATTCTTGAGTTACTCTCTTATGAAGAAATGGAAGGTGTACTGGCACATGAGCTGGCACACGTAAAGAACAGGGATACCCTGATAAGTGCTATAGCTGCTACCCTTGCAGGTGTTGTCACAATGATTGCCAACTGGGCACAGTGGGCTGCAATTTTCGGCGGCTTTGGGGGCAGGGACGATGACGAAAACGGCGGAATCATAGGCCTCATAGCGATGGCAATTGTAGCGCCTATCGCTGCAACCCTGATCCAGCTTGCAATCTCCAGATCTAGGGAATTTGCAGCCGATGCAGAAGGGGCCAGCATGTGCAGAAAACCCTGGGCTCTTGCCAACGCACTTGAAAAGCTGGAATATGGGAACTCCCACTACAGGCCGAAATTCTCAGATGTGCAGGCAAAGGAGAGCAGCGCCCATATGTTTATCGTCAACCCTCTCAAAGGTGGAGCTATCCAGTCCCTTTTCAGTACTCACCCGGGAACTGATGAGAGAGTCAGACGNNAGCATGTGCAGAAAACCCTGGGCTCTTGCCAACGCACTTGAAAAGCTGGAATATGGGAACTCCCACTACAGGCCGAAATTCTCAGATGTGCAGGCAAAGGAGAGCAGCGCCCATATGTTTATCGTCAACCCTCTCAAAGGTGGAGCTATCCAGTCCCTTTTCAGTACTCACCCGGGAACTGATGAGAGAGTCAGACGCCTGAGGGGGATGAGGTTCTAAAAACCTCTGAAACCCTTTTGCTTTCATTTTTTCTTTCTACCACTTAATTTTTTACCCTTGATTTTTTCTTTTTCCTATTTTTTTCCTATTTTCTTTGAAAGATTATCCGGTATTTTTTTAAATCTATCGTGCTATATGCTATCAAATTGCATAGCAAATTATCTGGCTTAACAGAGAAAAAGCACATATAACAGGTAAAAGTCTGGACCTGGCAAAACAGAATTTTACCGGTTTACATTTGCTTTTTATAGAAATGCCCTAAAAGGCATA
>DUGS01000011.1:941-3895 GCA_013331265.1 Methanosarcina sp. | reverse complement strand
AAAAAACATTTTTCAAATAACAAATTATTGTACTGGCTATCCACACTCTATCTTTATCTGATTGGGGAACTTTTTATGGAAGACAAGTTTGAGATTGGCAGGATAATCAGAGCAAAGAACATCTCTGATGCATGGTACCGCGGGCTGAATATCATCTGGAACCACGGGAAGGTAATTACCGATGAAAGAGGGAGCCAGATAAGGGAATTTATGGACCTGATGGTAGTAATCGAAGATCCATATACGGACAGGATCCCCGAAGATACCGCCTGGAATGAAGAAAGGCTTGAAGAGTATGCAAAACAGCTGATCTCGGGCGAAAACGTTCAGGACTTTGAGTATACGTATGGACAGCGGCTAAGAAACTGGAATGGGGAAGTGGACCAGATCGAATATGTAATCGAAAAACTGAAGGAAAGCCCAACTTCCAGAAGAGCTACAGCTGTTACCTGGATCCCGCCTGTGGACACCAAAGTAAATGAAGTTCCCTGTATGATTCTGGATGACTTTAAAATCAGGAACGGGAGGATTCATCTTACTACACTTTTCAGGAGCCACGATTTTGGAGGAGCCTACCCTGCAAACCTTTACGGACTTTCAAACCTCCTTGAATACGTTGCCGGAAGGGTAGGAGTAGAACCAGGAGCAATCACCACAGTCAGCATTTCAGCCCATGTTTATGACCACGACTGGGATATGGTAGAAAATATCGTAAAAGGTATGAGCTGAATCTCAAATTATACGAAATGGCATGAAATTTGGCCATAATAAATTCCAGACAGATGATAGAACAAAGAATATAGAATAAAAAATAGAAAACCCCGGAGTCCTGTTGTAAATGCGCGTCTCAATCAATAAATCATCATCAATAAAGGGAGAGGTCTTTGCCCCACCCTCAAAAAGTTATACTCACAGGGCCATAACCCTGGCAGCCCTATCTGAGAAAACAGTTATCCACCGTCCCCTGCTCTCTGCCGACACTCTCGCCACCATCCAGGCCTCCAGGATGTTCGGAGCCTCTATAGAAGAGAAGGAAAATGACCTTCTTGTCCGAGGTATGAATGGAAAGCCACGAGTTCCGGATGATGTAATTGATGCCGCAAATTCAGGGACAACCCTGCGCTTC
Source organism: Methanosarcina sp. (assembly GCA_013331265.1). GTDB lineage: Archaea > Halobacteriota > Methanosarcinia > Methanosarcinales > Methanosarcinaceae > Methanosarcina > Methanosarcina sp10923u. The sequence continues at coordinate 2,769 of DUGS01000011.1, read as the reverse complement.
ATGACAGCTATAGCAGGCCTCACTGACGGGATCACAGTACTTACGGGGGACGCTTCCCTTCGCACGCGGCCAAACGGACCTCTTCTCGAAGTCCTCAACAGGCTGGGGGCAAAAGCCTGTTCCACACGAGAGAATGAGAGAGCTCCTATTGTGGTCAAAGGCGGGCTTAAAGGATCAGAAGTAGAAATTAACGGCTCGATCAGCTCTCAGTTTATCTCGGCTCTCCTTATAGCCTGCCCACTAGCTGAAAGCAGTACTACCCTTTCTATTATAGGAAAACTCAAGTCAAGGCCTTATGTAGACGTAACCATTGAGATGCTCGAACTGGCAGGAGTAAAAATTAATACAGAGGAAAATAACGGCACCAGATTCATTATCCCTGGAAAGCAGAAATACAACCTGAAGGAGTACACAGTCCCCGGAGATTTCTCCTCCGCTTCCTACCTGCTTGCATCTGCAGCCATGATAGAAGGGTCCGAAGTTATAGTCAAAAACCTCTTTCCCTCAAAACAGGGAGACCTTGTGATCATCGAAACCCTGGAACGTATGGGAGCAGATATTACCTGGGACAGGGAAGCCGGTAAGGTAACTGTAAGAGGAGGAAAAAACCTTAAAGCCATCACCTTTGATGCCGGAGCAACACCTGACCTTGTCCCGACTGTTGCTGTCCTTGCTTCGGTTGCCGAAGGGACAAGCAGGATAGAAAATGCCGAACACGTCCGCTATAAGGAAACCGATAGGCTTCACGCTCTTGCAACTGAACTTCCGAAAATGGGAGTCCAGCTTAAGGAAAAGAAAGACAGTCTGACAATTACCGGAGGGCCTCTGCATGGAGCAGCAGTCCACGGCTGGCACGACCACCGGATTGTTATGGCTCTTTCAATGGCTGGGATGGTTGCAGGAAACACAACCATTGACACGACAGAATCCGTTTCGATCTCTTACCCTGATTTCTTTAAAGACATGCACTACCTTGGAGCAAAAATAGAGGAAATCCCGGAAGAATGAGAAAATATATGGCACTTTTGTGGATTTCTGCGGAAAGCGGATATAGTCATCATAGATAACCTGCATTTGGCAAGCATTAAAATGTGAGAACTATCGTTGATGGTGTTTTTGAAACTATAAAATATAGCTTTATATATCCAAGGAAGTGAATAGATCCCAAACTCCAGTACTGTGATTCCAAAGTATTTTCACAATCCTGATTTTTGAATAGATCTATAGATCAATAAATTTCCCGCTAAACAAGGGACTTATTTTGGAATTGACGATCTAGATTTCTAAGTGCAGATCAGATGCAGCTTTTATTTAACGTAAAAAACTGATCATGAAAGTAATCCTCAGACGTTCAGTATTTTGTTTTTTGAAATAACCCCCAATCGGTCAAAAAATGACTTGCGTTTGAATGAATCTAAACAGGAATTCAAAGAAATAACATAGTACTTATACAAAAATATACATATTTAAATACATGGGAATAAGGTGTAGTTGTGGAAATACATGCATAAGGCCTATTTCGGAAGCGCTAAAAGACATTGAATTATTCTACAAACCATGCAACGATTGCAAAACAGAAAAAATAAAGAAATTCTCTCCTCTAGCAGAACAGGTTAACTTAGATGAAATAGACAATCATTTTGGAAGCTGTAAATGCGGTAAGAGGCATCTTGATGCTGTAATATCTCACGTGCTAAAAGTAATGATGGATGAAGGAATAAAAGATAAAAAAGCTAATTTAAGGAATGCATGCGTTCCTCTTGTGACCCCCGGATATCCAACTAATTCTGTCCCCTATTTGCCTGAGAATTCTTTAGTAATATTATCC
>DUGS01000011.1:0-713 GCA_013331265.1 Methanosarcina sp. | reverse complement strand
AGAAAAACTGTGGGCATAAAAGATTCTGATTCTAATCCTCATGTATATGAACTTCTTGCTGGATGCGATTTAAGATGTGATATTATACAGACTCCTTACGGTGCTTTAGGAATATATAAATATCAGCATGAAATTCACATAGAGTTTCCAGATATAAAACCACCCAAAATAGAGATACTTGAAAAAACGTTAAAAGATTATAATAGGCCCACTGTTCTTGATTGCACATGTGGTCCCGGGACTTTAGGGATCACATGCCTTAAAGCCGGCGCGCGAAAGGTCGTTTTTAATGATATATGGAATCCTGCAATAGAAACTGCTTTGATCAATTTAGAAGCTAATGGATTTCCAGTCAAACTTTCAGACAGTGAAGAAGAATTAATAGCATCCGGAGACAAATTTGAAGTTTACAGTAAGGACATAAGAGAATTAGCGAATTGCTTAGATGAAAAATTTGATATTTGTATCATAGATGCATTCCCCGGTGTAGATACAACTGAATTTGTGGAAGCAGCAAGCAAATTAGGCAAAAAAGTTGTCGTTATTTGAAGTAGAATTATATGAGCCTGGAATGGAAGAAACACTGCTTGAAGCGGCTCACGATATAAGCGTAAAGGAAAATAGAAACACGTCTACCTTTTTTGAATGAGCGAAAAGAAGCAACTTCCCTCAAAATTAGTCCTCTTGAGCGGAGCTTACTGTTTTACCATAAA
>DUGS01000141.1:1269-4229 GCA_013331265.1 Methanosarcina sp. | reverse complement strand
GCACTTACGGTATAATGCACAGACCTCCCAATCAATAAGTTTTAGTTTTACTTGTTTTTCCAGTCCATCTTCTGTCTTTACCTTCATCGAATAATAAAAATCGTATGGAATTTTTTCTAAAATTTTGATTGGTAGATTTCCCCCTTCATCAGAGAATAATGAATTGTCTGCTTGTTCAACTTGCCGCAGATTTGACAACTCTTTCTCACTCCAATGTTCCTGAGAAGCCTTCATTATTTCTAGTTTGACAGGCAATGCAGGCTTATATAAAGCCAGGCTGATCCCGGAGTCTAAGTAAGGTTCATTCCCTGTTTCTTTTTTAAAACGGTCAATCTGGGGGATACCGCCTGCCCAGGACATCCTTTCTTTCCACTTATTTTTCGTGTTAATGACATTATGAAGATTTATCCTATCAAAATATATTTTTCGGCTTTCTTTTCTGATGTCTTGTGTATTTGGATAGGTTTCCACTTCGACCCACTGCCACTTGGAAAATTGGTATTTGCCTTCGAGTCGTCTATATGGAACCGGGTATATCCTCCTCATTTCTGCACGATCTGTAATGCCTGCGATACATGAAGTTTCCCCGTATTTTGCACTTGGACTGGGGTAGGTTTTAGCAAGGATAAGAATTTTTTCTGTTCTATTTAATGAGTTTCCAGACATCGGAAGACCTTCCTTCATCAATTAGTCACTCACTCTCGCCATACAATTAAGTATACCATCAGATGCTAATACTTCAAGAAAGTTTCTGTTGGATATTGTTATAAGTGAGTTGCGATACTCAGCGCCAGAAGTGTGCTTTCTGCAAGCCTAAAATCCCCAAATTGGGGGTGCGGACAAAAACTTGGACTGGTTTAAGCTACCAAACCCAATTTTTGCCTATATTCCAGCGGGTTCATTGCGCCCAATGACATTTTAATTCTCTTTTCATTGTACCAATATAGATATTTATCCAATATATTTATAAAACCATCAATACTAACTCCTGACCAGTTCATATGATAAAACATTTCATTTTTGAGTCGACCAGAAAAGCAGTGGGGTCAGACCTGCACAATTGACATAAAATAATATGTTCATTCTTTTTACAGCGGGGTGAAGCTTAAGTTATTATACGACCCGTTCCTTACGCCGGATTCTGGTGTTAAACAGGCGATCAGGATATCTGAAGCGGAAATGGACGCCGAAAGTCAACTCCTAAAATTTCTTTTAAATTTTGTCCGGGATTATAATTACGAAGAGGCAAATAAGGGTCAACCTTCAACTTCTAAAGTTGATTTATACTCTGCATATCCGGGCAAAATAAGGAGAAGATGCTGTGAATAAAAATATCAGATCTATTCTCGTTTATTTCAGGCAAATAGCGCTCATGTTGCTGTTTTTAGTTTTTTCTGCCCTTTCTTTTAGCGGAACTGCGGCCGGCAGTGTTTCTTCGACGCCTGAATATGTGGCTCCGGTGGCTGAAGATTTCAGCTCTCTTCCCTGGAGTGAGTCTTTTGATAAGCTCCATTCGAAATTTTCCAGGGAGTACGGGTTTACAGAATGGAAGAAAATTGACTGGACTGCTCTTTATAAGAGGATCAAGCCGCTGGTGGAGAGGGCTGAGGCTTCCAATGATTTTACAGCTTATTATTTAGCCATGAGGGAGTATGTGAATTCTATTCCGGACGGGCATGTACACATGTCTTCTATTCGTGATATTAATGATAAATACATCGGCGGCGGGTTCGGTTTTTCAGCTACAAAACTATCAGATGGCAGGGTGATTGCGAGCTGGGTGGATGAAACAAGCGCCGTTTATGCTCAGGGAATGCGCGCCGGTGCAGAGTTGATCGAATGGAACGGGCGTCCTGTAAAAGATGTTTTAAATGAGGTCTCGACTATTTTTGGTCCAAACTCAGCTACGGCAGAGGTCTTAGCCAACCAGCAGGTGCATTATCTTACCCGCGCTCCCGTGAATACACGGCTGTCGCTCCTGTTTTCGAATATTACCGGAGGTACGGCGAAAGCGTCGGTGTCTGCTTATGATGACAAAGGAAAGTCGTTGGTCAAAACTTATCCTTCGACCGTGGTTTCGGATGGATTAAGAGACTGGATACTTGAAGTTGAAAACCCGGGAAAAAAGCCTGAGTCAATGGTTGAAAGGAGATTGCTGGAGGGGAACATCGGTTATATAAAAATCTGGGGCGAAATTGATGTTGACCTTAAAGAAACCGGGACCGCTCCTTCAACTCTTGGTCTGTTCAAATCAGCACTGGCTGAATTCAACAAATTAAAGGTCAGGGGACTGATTTTGGATATCAGGAACAATGTCGGTGGGCTGGATTCAATGTCGGCGGAGATTCTAGGCTTGTTCAGCAGGGAAAAAGCCTTATATGAATACGCGAGCTTCTATAACTCGGCCACCGGGACCTTCCAAATACTCCCTGATGATCTCTCGGATCTCAATAATCCTGACTATGCTTTATATATTGAACCGGATGAGCCGTTTTTCGGCGGTCCTGTCGCAGCACTTATCAATTCAAAGTGTGTAAGTTCGGGAGAAGGGCTGGCTATGGGGATAAAGGACCTGCCAAGAGGTGAAACGGTCGGGTTTTACGGGACAAACGGTTCGTTCGGAATGGCCGGAGGAGGGGCAAAGATCCCGGGGAATATTGTTGTCCATTGGCCATACGGGCAGTCTCTGGATAAGGACAAAGAGGTCCAGATAGACAGCCGTGACGGCATTGGAGGGGTATCTCCTTCTATCCGCACGCCGATGACATTGGAAAATGCTCTGCGGGCTGCAAGGGGAGAAGATGTTGAGTTGGAACACGCAATAAAAGTGATCAATTCCTGCGCTGCAGAGTAAAAATTGGTGTCTGGCCTACACAATTGACATTTGTTACAAGTTAAAAATCCCCAGAATTGCAACAGGGCTCTTTTGATCCCTGGAACTGCTTTCGAAAGACGGGGAA
>DUGS01000141.1:837-1016 GCA_013331265.1 Methanosarcina sp. | reverse complement strand
TATCAAACTTGCCTTTTCGTGCTAAGGGTGCTATGGTGCGTTTATACCAAGTAAATTCTCTGCGAGGAGTGAGAGCTGCCATGACCGAGGAAAAGGATCCTGTCGTCCTCAAACGAAAACTGTATGACCGTTTGTTGGAGTGGAAGAATAAGAGCAGAGGGACCAGCGCACTGATGATC
>DUGS01000141.1:0-601 GCA_013331265.1 Methanosarcina sp. | reverse complement strand
GGAACGCACCGGTGGAGATCCTTGATTTGTTTAAATATGACAGCTCGAATCTGGACCTCTTTTTCGCGAAGCTTTCCGCCTTCTACTCGACATTGCTCCACAAAAGGTCGTCGGTCATTATATTTGACGAGGTGCAGCAGTACCCACGAGCAAGGCAGTTGATAAAATATCTCGTGGAGGATGGAAGATATGACTATATTGAAACAGGTTCTCTTATTCGCATCAGAAAGAATGTTCAGGACATTATAATACCGTCTGAGGAGGAACATGTTGAGATGTTTCCTCTGGATCTTGAGGAGTTCCTGTGGGCACTGGGCGACTTTGCCACGATGCCGCTTGTCAGAAGCTGCTTCAATAACAGGACTCCTTTGGGACAGACTCTTCATCGCAAGGTGATGAACGATTTTCGTCAATACGTTATTGTCGGAGGGATGCCGCAGGCAGTGCTGGCATATCTCAGGAACAAGGAATTTGAGTCTGTTGACGCGGTAAAGAGACAAATAATCACTTTATACCGGAATGATGTTTCAAAGTTTGCCGCCGGGTATGAGGATAAAGTCATTGCTGTTTTTGACGGTATCCCGGGACAGCTTTCAAAGAA
>DUGS01000207.1:5683-10827 GCA_013331265.1 Methanosarcina sp. | reverse complement strand
TTTGCATCGATAACCGTCATCTTCGACACCTCAGCGGAAAATCCTGATACCGGACCCTTTTGGATTTGCTTCCATGATCTCTTCGAGACTCAGGCCCTTGCCGCCGGCTTCAGTGATCTTTTCAACTGCAGATTCGCTGAATGTTACAGCCGCAACGGTAACTGGATGATCAAGAAGACCTGCACCCAGAACCTTGCCCGGGACAAGCAGGACATCATCTTCAGCAGTGTGCCTGTTGATCTTGCTTATATTAACAGCCGCATAGTTTCTGGACGGCGCCTCAAGACGTTTCGCAATATCCTTCCAGATAGGGGCAGAATCTCCATTTGCCCTCTCTTTCAGGGTAAGAATCAGGGAAACGATTCTTGGATTCGTTTTTCTTGTTAGTTTTACCAGTGATTTTTTACCCAATGTATGTTCCTCCGCAAGATTTATTGAAATCTCACTTACGCGGAAAAAAATCCCTATCGCGTTCGAACATCGCCATGACTGCCGTAGCTTGGGGCAGTAAATTAAAGATCAAGCGATTAGTCGGATTGGTATGATGTGAATAACATTTCTAGTACATAAAGATTATGTGCATTACAGTAGTTCCGATTAAAGGTACTTCCGAATGACAAAAGTTTTTTGATTCTTTCTTATCCCTATAATTTACAAATTTTTTTCATTCATTGATCTGAGTTAAAATTCTGAAGCTATTATTTTTGGGAACATTTTACAAAAAATAGATTTTGGTCGAGTTATTTTATAGCTTAAACTCCCTGAGTTTATAATTTTTTTATATATTCAATTTGTATTATATTGTTATTAATCGAGTGCATAGCACTCGAGTATCCAGTGTACAGAACCATGTTTTCAAGTTCCATTATCTTGAAGAATTCCCGATTCATTTTTCAGAAAGCAGAAAGAATATCTTCGATATTATTGTCTTTGATGTAATTGAAAATAGTAGCTGCTGAAGGTATTCTTAAATCAGGATTTTTGTCTTTGAGATCATTACTTGCGGATTCAAGAGAGTTTGTAGGAGATGTTGCGGCATGCAACAATACATTCAGAGTGTCCTGACAGTCATAATTTGCAGATTCTGGCAAAGTTATTATATCATATTTTCCAAAAAGCTCAGAGGATATAGCCAGCAAGCTGGCTGTATCCATGGGTTCCATGGAATCGTTTTTGAGTCGCATCACAACCGAATTCCAGGATCCATTAAAACTATTTTACGGCCAATGTCCATTATTTTTTAATGTTATTTGCTCAGCGTTCGGAATTTGGGTTATTCGGAACTACTGCATTAATAGCTTCAAAAAATGTTCATACTTATCTATCGACTCACATCTACTACAAAATGCTGCGCAGATCAAAGTTTCACTGGTACATCTCACAATAAGAGCAGCTAAGGCACAACATATATGTCCGACTTTCAAAGTTAATTAATGGCCCCGTTTGAAATATCACTAAGCTAGGAATGTAAGAAAGTAGTGATTATCTTTCATATCATAGATATCCTCATGACAGAGATATCCTCATGATTTTACACTCATATTATTTCTAAGATGTATATGCTCAAGCGCCGGACAAAACATCTGTTCTATTGATAAAAAATAATTGATATTTTTACTTGAATTTTGATTTATTTGATTTGATTGATTCGCTACTATACATATGTGAGTACTATTAATGTTTATTTGCGGATTCTCTATTCTAAACGGATATGTGTAAATTTCAGAATACTCAGATTTGGATAATGAAAAAATACTATCATTGGAAACTTCTTCAAATCTTATCTCATAAGGAAACTTTACTGCTGAAATCTGCTTATAAGGTAAGCTATCAGATCTGTATTTACTTGTATTAATATACTTGACTCCAGGTAACCCTTCATCTTTCGGGTCGCTGGAAACTCTCTCAGGCAAGTTATCCGGTGGCTCAGCCCAATTAAAACTATCTTCCTGATCTATTGTTATTGAGTTATTTTCTTCAGCCGTCACGGGAAGTATAAAAGATATGCTCGTTATTACTAGAAGAGCAAACACTGTGTATAATTTCTTGTATTCATCCATACATATTACAACTTATTTTTATAATCTTGGTCTTTATATCTTATATATAATCTTGTTATTTATCTTTAGATAATTTCTAATTATATCACAATTTGTACATAGATAGTCATAAAGTTATCTATATTTCTAATGTTATATGTATTATATTTTTGTCTTTAGAATTATTTTTAGATAATATAAAATAAGATAAATTTTTAATAAAAAAGGTATTACTAATTTTTTACCTATTGAATGTATTATTCTTTTTAGTTTATTATTTATGTAAAAAATTAAATATTTATAGTGAAGATTAAGTATTAATCTAAAATGAGCCAAAACATCCCTTAAAACTTCTTTTTATATTGGTTCCATAGCGGTAGCTAATAGCAGGAGCCTTCTTCATGAAAAAGAGTATCATTCTGTGCGACAAGAAGTTATTCCATGAATTGCTTTAATGCTGCCCTTTCCATTTGGGGTAACCCTACCAGAATGTGCATCAGCAGTAATGCAGGTGTGCAAAGCTTCTGGAACAATGGGAAGCCCTCTGAAAACCCAGTTCAGACTATTTGCTAGGGTAAGGTTTCTATGGGGAACATAAAGTGAACCATTGTAAGAGTTGTTAAGTGCGCCAAGCGAAACTGGATTGATACGCTTGAACAAAGGTATGAAATCAGGCTTTAACGGCTGGCATGGCGTTAAAGTAAATGGACAAACGGTTTCTGGCTCATAGATGGTCCCTAAAGAATCCAAATTATTCATGACAGAATTTGGTAAGCCCTATTTGTTCCCTTTAAAAGGAGTAGGAACTTCGCAAGGAGTAACAATGACAAAGAGGGTAGAAGATTCAGTAAAAAGCGAATGTCAATCTGTAATGGATTGAATAGAGGTTCAAACTTTGCCTGATCCGAAAGGATGCAAACTTACTGATGGTGTTTTCTTGTGTGAACGGAAACAAAACTACGAAGGTAAGATACTCAAAGACACCGATAGGTGAAAGGCTTAACCGACAACTTTGTTAGTGGGCTGTTATCCAGAATCACAAAATCAGTTATGCATAATAACTGATGCCTGATACAGAAAAGGTTAGAAAAACACTCGAACCGTATGAAAGGAAACTTTCAAGTACGGTTCCTAGAAGAGAAAGGAGGAGCAATCCTCCCGACTTACCCAACAGTTGATTTGATTATTTATTAACGCCTTCACGAAAAATACTTCAAAAAGTTGAGTGAGAGAAGAAACTTCTTTCCACCAACTCAGTAGTCAACCTTTATGCAGTTCCCTAGCCGGCATATGCAAAAGAAAAATATGCCTGAGGTAAAGGGAAACTTTATGCTCAATTCTCGAGAGGAAAAGTGGTTACCTCTTTTTCTTATCTAACTTAGAAGAGAGAAAAAAACAATCTTTCCGACTTCATCCAAGAGGCATGACCAGAAGAAAAGAAGGAAAGAGGCTGTTATTTTATTCCCTATCATAACTCCGTTAATAAGAAAAACCAAGAACAGTTCTGGAAACCTTATCAAGTATCCCTTCTATTTTGCATCCGAACTTTTTTGCCACGATAAGTGCCACTATCCGGATATCCACAAGATAAGAGAGCTGGTCCTGCATGGAATTTATCTCGGAGACAAGCCTTTGCTTGTTTATTCCTGTATCTGCGGAAATAAAGTCAAGGATCTGCTCAAAGGAAATTTCTTCCCTGTGACGGCCAGAATTCTTGTTTTTCCCTGTTTTCTCTTTGAGCTCAAGAAAATTTTCAGGAGGCCTATAAGCATGGGGGAGTCTGATACTATCAACATCAAAACAGGGTACAAGTACCCCGTCCTTCAGGGAAAGCAAGCCCGCTTCAAGGGCGCGGTCCTTTACCTCAGAAGCGGTTTTCGGGGAAAGCCATTTCAGGTCAAAAGCAAGGGAAAACTCAAAGTCTTTTTCTGGGAGGGAAGCTGCAAGATTTTTCTTAAAAGGAGCCGAAACAACATTTTTTAGTTCTTCCATTCACGAACCTCGAAGAATAAATGTCATCTGCAAGGATAGTATAGTATATAGTCCCGCCGAAGTGCAGTTTCAGATCTGGGTAAATACCAGGAAAAAGTAAGTGTTTCCGGCACAGAAATATTAAGCCTGCACCGGAATGAGATATTTTTTGGAATTATCCTTTACTGCAGTTTACTTATGAAGTCAGAAGGGTCACAAGCTTGGCACTAAGAATACCAGGGACCTGGCTGACCTCATCAAGGATAGCATCAGAAACATCGGAGTCAACGTTAAGGACCATCATGGTCACGCCTCCTACTTCTGATCTTCCTACCTGCATGCCTGAGATGTTGATGTTGTTTTTACCAAGTACCAGGCAGCAGGGCCCTATTACGTTGGGCTTGTTAATGTGTTTTGCAAAGATCATGCGGCCTGCAGGGAAGATGTCTACTCTGTCTTCATCAATGGAAACAATCTTTGGCTCATCCCCAACAACAGTCCCGGCAACCAGCTTTGTAGTTCCTGCGCTGGTAAGTTTGATGCTCATAGTGGAAGAATACTCCTCTGCGGATTCAGACTTACTTTCCACGACTGCGATCTTTCTGGACTTTGCAAGGGCCGGAGCATTGACGTAGTTTACCCCGGAGCCGAGAGCCATTTCAAGCAGTCCTTTGAGGGCAGAGACCGTGAGAGGCCTGGTATCTTTTCCGGATATCTCCCCGTTGTATCCTATTTCTACCTTTTCGTAGTTGCCGTCTACGAGCTGGCCTGAAATTTTACCCATGATCTCTGCTAGCCTGATGTATGGGGCAAGGACTGCCATAGCTTCTGGCTTTACGGAGGGGATATTGATTGCGTTCTTTGCAGGCCCGCCGGAAAGGACGGAAACAACCTCATTGGCAATATCAATTGCAACATTAACCTGAGCTTCCTGTGTGGAGGCACCGAGGTGAGGGGTTACGATAACATTATCATAGCCGAGGAGAGGGCTGTCGAAAGGAGGTTCTTCGACAAACACGTCAATGGCGGCGCCGCCTATTTTGCCGCTTTCAAGGGCTCTTGCAAGGGCTTCTTCGCTGATAATGCCGCCGCGTGCGCAGTTGAGGATCCTGACTCCCTTCTTCATAAGACCAA
>DUGS01000207.1:5149-5497 GCA_013331265.1 Methanosarcina sp. | reverse complement strand
CCCTTCTTCATAAGACCAAACTGCTCGTCGTCGAGAATATTCCTGGTTTCCTTGATAAGGGGGGTGTGTACTGTGATGTAGTCAGCCTCTTTTGCGATCTCGTTAACCGTAGCCAGCTTAACTCCGAGTTCCACAGCCCTCTTTTCGGAGATGAAAGGATCGTATCCCATAAGGTTCATTTCGAGCCCTGCAGCCCTCTTTGCGACTTCAGACCCTATCCTTCCAAGCCCTATAATTCCCAGGGTCTTGCCCTTGACCTCAACGCCCATGAATTTGCTGCGTTTCCATTCCCTGGATTTCAGGGAAGCGTTGGCCTGAGGGATGTTCCTGGACATTGCCATCATCATA
>DUGS01000207.1:3141-5086 GCA_013331265.1 Methanosarcina sp. | reverse complement strand
GAGACCTATGACTCCCAGGGTCTTACCTTTGACCTCGACACCTGTGAATTTGCTACGTTTCCATTCTCTGGCTTTCAGGGAAGCATTTGCCTGGGGAATATTCCTGGACATTGCCATCATCATAGCAATTGTGTGTTCTGCTGCTGAAATCATGTTCCCTTCGGGAGCATTGGCTACAATGATACCTTTTTTTGTGGCAGCATCCACATCGACATTATCGACTCCTACTCCTGCCCTTCCAATAATTTTCAGTTTGTCTGCGGCCTCAATTATTCTCTGGGTAACCTGGGTACCGCTGCGTATTACAAGGGCATCGTAACCTTTGATCTTTTCCACCAGCTCATCTTCCGAGAGACCGGTGGAGACATCAACATTAAAGTGTTCTTTTAGAATCTCCAAACCTTCATTGGAGAGTGAATCGCTGACTAATACTTTCATGTTAATTTCTCCAGATAAATACGATAAACATGAGATGCTAAATTTTAACAAAGAATACCAATCAACTTAATCACACTTAAGCGTTATCACATATTTTTAGTTGGGAATCCTTCATTTTCGAATTAATATGTCCACTCTGTAAATTAACCTACAAGCCTTATAATTCCGATTTTCGGCTCGTAGCACTGCCCCCCTGCAAGAAGAGAGCGGACAACTTCTTCTACTGTTTCTTCGGGAACTCCTCTTGAGACTGCAGCGTCTACAAAAATGGCATAATCAATTCCTTTGCCTCCTGCCATTTCCCTGAGCAGTTCAAGCACGAACTCTTTCTGGTCAGCTTTGGCTTCTGCAGTGTCTTCGGATTCAAGATTAAGAGTTCTGAGCCATTCCCTGATAGAAACCCTTAGCTGTTTTGAAAATTCCTGGGGAGCACGTTCCCTTTCAAGGGCAATAGAAATACCTTCAGCAAGCTCTTCGGAAGCCCCCCTCTCAAGCAGGTATTCCCTGAGTGTCTCTCCGCGGTACCTACTTGCAAGGGCATCCGAGAAAGTCTCGAGCCTGTCAATGGTCTGTTCCGCAGTCTCAACAACCCACCTGTTGCGGATATCTTCCCCCACCACATTTGCCTCTTCTGCCCGGATAGATATAAAAACCGAACCTGGTTCGGGCTCGTAAACTCGGGCTTTTCCCGTGAGAGCTATGAAAGCAGGGACCTGGACCGTTGAAAAGAAAATAGAAGCATCGGGCTGAAACTGCCCTGCGTATACCGTAAAAGCCCCGGTAGGGTCAACTATCCGGGCTTTCCACATCTCGTTTTGAATGCCTATGCTGTCAAGTTCGGTAAGAACGCCTACTACAAAGACACGGTTGAGAATAAGCCCCAGAGGGCTGATAAGAAAGTTGGGGGATTTCGAATCTGCGGTTTCAGATGCAGGTCTTTCAGACTTTTCAAGTTCCCTGCAGGCTTCAAATTCCTTTGCAAAAACCCTTTTTGCGACTTCCCGCTTAAGCAAGGCTTATCCCTCCCCCGGAAACTTCTGAGCCCTGGTCTTCTTCATCCGGTCCGAGCTTGCGTAATAGCTCAACAACCCTGACAGCGATGTCATCTTCAGGCACCCAGGCACTTTCTGCAACAAAAGAAACACCATATTCCCCATTTGAGGAATTACCGCGTACTGCCAGGTATCGGCCTGTAAGGAAACGCCTCAGGTCTTCATAAACAGCATCTTTAGAAATATCAGAAAACATGAGCTGTTCAGCTTCTTCAAGTGTTTTCCCGTAGATAGTTTCTGCAAGCTCTCTTGGAAACATAACTGACATTGAACCGGTCCCGTCATCCAGTACAGCTTTGATCCTCATATCCCTTACGCCCTCAACCTTGCCGTGTACCCTGCAGTTTGCTTTCTGAATAACGCGGCTGCATTCAGGGCAGCGGGAAATTATTCCAGAGCCCGGTCTGACGGAAACGACATTACCTGTGGTAACTACATCGAACATACTGTCCCTT
>DUGS01000207.1:0-2989 GCA_013331265.1 Methanosarcina sp. | reverse complement strand
ACATCGAACATACTGTCCCTTGAGGCTATTTCTTCAATTTTCAGAGGAGCCGGGTCTTTTGCAGCGGATTCAAAAGTAAACGCAAGTTTTTCAGCTTCTTCAGTAGTGACTAAAGAAACTTTAGTGCTGCTGACCAGATTGATTGAAGGCATTCCCCTGAACATGCGGATCTGGGCTCCTTCTATCCTGATTATGCTTCCTATGTCAATACCCGGAAGTTCAACCCAGGCAGTGAAAGGAAGCCTGGCGGTCTCGTCTGCAAGAACACCGGAAATCACTTTTGACTGCTTGCCCCTGACAGGGACTTCCTTGTGAGAAAGCTGAAGTACGCAGGCAGTGGTGCTTACGGAGAAATCCGCAGCACCTATATCAATTAATTTTTTTGCAGGAGTTTTGGAAAGTTCGGAAAGCTGTGGGAGAGAAGAGTCATATATTTTTGATACCAGAGACTGTTCCCCTATAGAGAGCCTGATCCTGTTTTGCCAGATGCGGGTATAGGCATTTTTGATATTGATTACATCTCCTACCGAACCAGGCAGTTCTTTCCAGGAAGAAAACATAACAGGTCCCGTTTCGTCTGCAAGAACCCCTGTATACAGCTTTGAAGATCCTTCCTTACCTCCTTCCTGAGGACGGAGTGCCTTTTCTCCTATGTCCAGTATTCTTCCTGTAATTTCAAAATTTTTAAGGGAAGCCGAAAGGTCTTTTACTTTCAAAATTTTCCTTTTTCCACCGAACCTGCGGAGTAATGTCTCCTTTGCAACCTCAGGTGACACGCGAAAAGCAAGAAGCTTATCAAACTCTGCACGGATGCCAGTTTTTTCAAGATCTCCAAGCGCCCTGGTTAGCTCTTCAAGGTGGGGCGCGATTTTTTCATCCATTTTAAGCCTCCATTTGGGACAATAATAAAACAATTCAGATATAAGGTTTTTAGCTTTTACTTTATATTTCGAAATTTAACTATGATGAAGCCTGTTAGTGAACACAAAGCTTTTAATCACTGTCAGTTTAAATAAATTCGTTATTTTTATCTTTTTGAATATGTCTTAAAATTAAATTTAATTCTACAATAAGGGCATTCACTTGTGCATTTGCACTGAAAAACGGTAGCATTAAACCGTTAAATGTCAAAAGTGTATATTTTAAAAATCATGTCTAATGTGTTTGATTTTTATATATAAAGCAAGTAAGTCTGATGTAATAAATTTACAGCTTATCTTTAAAATCTACATTGTTTATTATCCAAATGTAGAAATGGTTTGAATTTTAAGGCAGCTTCTTATACCCTTACTTTTCAAGAATAATTGTTCATAAATTATGATTCCAAAGATATATCTTTTCAGACAAAATCCTTTTCTTGATAAAATCTTGAAAGACCTGCATATGTAAAACAAACAGGATTTGTTCCTGAAAAAGAAATAAGATTTGTTTCTGAAATATGAACAAAATTAGGGAAAGAAGAAATAAGAGGCTTTTAAAAAGATAAAACAAAATGAAGAAATCATAAAGAAATGGAAGAGTAAAAGGGGAACTAAAGATGGAAAATACAAAAGGGAAGGATTCAAAGGCGTTAAAAATAATAGCTGTCCTTATTCTGGCAGCCATATTCACATCTTCTGCCGCTGCAGCAAATTTAAATGTAGGCCCTGAAGCAGAAGGAGGCTATACTACAATACAGGCTGCTGTAGATGCTGCAAATGCAGGAGATACTATTTTTGTAAGTCCTGGAACTTATGTAGAAAACCTCAAAATAGACAAACAGGTGAGAATCTGGTCTGATTCGAGAAACCCAGAAAACACGGTTGTAAAGCCAGCTGATCCTGCAGAAAGTGCCGTAGAAATAACCGCAGAGAGGGTAACTTTCAGCGGTTTTGGGGTAGAAAACTCGGAAAAAGCAGGGATTTTACTTACGGGAGCCAGGAACTGCTATATTAACAATAACAGGGTGCAAAATTCAGAATACGGGATTCTTCTGCAGAATGCAGAAAACAATAACATAAATGGGAACACCGTAACCTTGAACGAAGTCGGGATAATGCTCGAAGGCTCGAACTCTAACACGATCCAGAACAACCTTATTGCTTATAACTACGGACCCGGAGTTTCCCTTGAAGAAAGCAGCAGGAACATTTTCTTTAACAATTACTTCAAAAACGCCGAAAACGTCGAAGATAACGCCGTAAACGCAGACAATACCTGGCAGAGTACCCTTACAGTCAAAAGTAACCTTATCAAGGGCCCATATCTCGGCGGAAATTACTGGGCAGACCTTGAGGGTACTGGTTACAGCGAGACCTGCATAGATGAAAACAGCAATGGAATATGTGATGCTTCATATAATATAACAGGAGGCGGATCCGATAAATCCCCGCTCTTCCCAAAAGTCCCGAGTGCTGTCAAAGCCCTTGAAAGCAAACTGGATGCCGAAGCTTATAAAGAGGGCATGGCAGCCAGGGAAGAGGCAGTAAATGAGACTGTGGCCCCTGTAGAAAGAGGGGTAGAAGAAAACGAAACCGCAGGGGAAGGGAATAAAACTAATGAAACAGAAGCTTCAAAAGAAAAAGGAGCACCTGCACCGGGTCTTGGATTTACAGTCCTGGCTACAGGAGCGGCTTATTTCCTGAAGCGGAGAAGATAAAGAAAAGAGAAAAAATCAGGGTTTACCGGGGCAACCCACAGAAAAACTGAAGAAGATCCTAAACTGAGCTGTATTGAAAATCCAGAATAAATTAGATTGTAGGGTCAGTTACGAAAAAAAGAGAGGTAGGAAGGACTGAAAGATCTGGGCAGAAGTTATTTGTAACCTCTTAAATTCCAGCATCTTTGAGTTCTCTTCCTGAAGTTAGGGTTGTTGTTTTTCTCTTCTATAGTCAACGTTGGGCGCTGGTTTTCATCTTCGGCCTCACTACGTTGCAACTTCGTTTTATTCTGTATCTGTTACAGCAGTTTCATTAACTGCAGTCTGATCTGTTTCAGAGGTCGAATTTAC
>DUGS01000198.1:350-5975 GCA_013331265.1 Methanosarcina sp. | reverse complement strand
ACCGATCTCGAAATGAACTTCATTGACGTATAAGCTTAAAATGAGGCAAATTCAGGACAGAGTAAGAATCTGATCCCGAAATCTACTTCGTTGTTGCAGACCAAACCTTGTGAACCCTTTATTCGCTCTTTTAACCAAAGTTAAAGTGTATGGATATCGTTTCTCTTTTTTACTGCTTTTCTTAGCTTTTCGTTTTAGACAGGATAATTATAGAATTTCAAGAAAAGCAATAGGATTTTCAAAGTAAATTAAAGGATTATACAACAAAATGAGACTTTATTGTGCTTATTTTAACTTTTTCAGAGATCATAGAGGGTTAAAAAACGAAATGGGAGTTTTGGAAAAGATAACACCTGCACAAGAGTGTAGAATTATTTATAAGAAATGGAAATTAAGAAATGGAAATTAAGAAATGGAAATTAACAGAGTTGTTAAACTACAGAAGTCTCATAAATGTCAACTGATTAAATAGGGAGCACCGAATTTTAATACATGCTCTAATTTCAGGTTACCTTAGGTTTTGTAAGAATGCTAGTAATTGACATCAACAGACTAAAATAGGCCATGTAGATAGTTTTTCAAGGTTAGTCATAAAGAAGACGAATTCTTAAATTTATATACAAACTTCATGAAATTTATATACAAACTTCATACCACACGAGAACAATGCCAAACCAATCCCAACATAAAAGAATCCTATGAAAAAAGCTGGCAAAAGACTGAATTTCCGAATAGTAATTCCACCTAATACCATTACCACCATAGTCAGGTATGACTTTTTATCAAAAAATTCCATAACAAACATTTTCTTTCTATTATCCTTAATTACTCGAGTCGTGTGCTTTTCAACTAATTTCGAGAAAATGAATATATAAAATACTGAAAATACTGAAGCAGCTAAAAAAACACTGAAAACATATCTCCCTTGACTTATAAAAAGTGGTAATCCAGTCTTTATTACCATTATTCCAGCAAACATCCAAACGACGCCTGCAATCAAAATTAAATATTTTTTAGGAATCGATGATTTCTGTTTGAAGTTATTGTTCATATTTGCTACTTAACCTTGCATTCATTACATAAAAACTTATAGTATTATGGCTCTGTGTGAACTACTGCTAAACTAAAGATTTAACGAGCTTCCTGAGTCATCCTCCCAACGAATGTTGATGAGCCATACAGGTTTTACCCTGCGTCCTGCAGGTGAAATGGAATATATGAGCATGAGATTGTACTTGAGATGCTTTTCAGCTTCCGTTTTTCTCCGGCTTAATGTTCCCGATCCCTTCGGGTATGAGATGAAGCGGCCTGAAACCGTCCGATTTCGGACGCAAGAGCGTTGCCCGCAATCCGCTTATTGCCTCTCTTTAAAACCGCATAAACTACATAGAAAAGGTCGGAACCGGAATAAACCGTATTAAACAGGCTGTGGCTGAGAACGAAAATTCGTCAGTGGAATTTTCATTTGATAGTGGTTTTTCCGTCATATTCCGAAGACTTGCGTTAACTTCAGATATGTGGTTGGGAGAAAAGTTGGGAGAAAATTAGTTGCCTGACTTGGAAAGATATTTCAAATCGTTCTTCAGCACATTTTTCTTTGACTTAAAGTATTCCAATGACTTAGCCGGTTCTTCAGTTGTGACCTGTGCAAGTTTATCAGCTTCAATGCATTGCTGCTGTAAATTGACAATTTTCAAATATTTTTCTAATCTGCTCTCTGTGCCGATGTTTAGGTCAGTTATTGAAATTAAAGCGTCAGCTGGATAAATGCTTTCCAAATTATCCTTTACAGAATCAAAACGATAGTATCCGTAATCATCCACATTCAATAATCTCTTTGTGTTTCTTGAAATATTCTTCATGGCTTTGAGTTTTTCATAAAACTCGGGGCTTCTCTTGGGGCCAGAATGGATTCCTCCGAGACTGTCCAGGCCGTAACCAAATCCTAATATATCCCTTGCAGATAGCACTTTCTGGTCATTAATTGATTTGCCATAACTAACATTTACAAAATGAAATAGATGATTTTCTTCATATCCTCTCTTGGCGAGTTCTCTTTTCATCGCATTTAACATATCTATACGAGATGTAATCATGCTGCTATCAAAATCAACATAGTAAGCGTTGATTCCTTTGTCAAGGTAATAATTTATGAGTTCCCTGCTGAACAGAGTGGCTACTGCAGGTATATATCCCATGATACATTTCTTGTTTCGAATTTCGATGCTGTTATAACATGAGTCCAGATATTCTACAAAGGCATCAAAGTTTTCAACGTTCAAATTTCTGGCTGCTTTAGGAACTGAAGGAATCGGGGTTATATCCGAGTGTGAATATGCAACATTAGTCAGGATGTCAATTTCTTTCTCTGTGGGGTATCTCCAATTTTCCCCTTTATTTTTAAATTCCAATAGACAAAAGTGAGGACAGCCATTAGCTTTTTCTTTCTCTCTCTTTAATTGATTGTTTTTGTCGGAGGAGTATTTTGAGTCCTGGTCTTTTTTTATCAGAGTTTTTTCATCAAATTTCAAAAAAGCTCCTGCAAGTCACAGAGTTCGTTTGGGAAAGAAGTATCTTTATAGAAATTGTTTGTTGCAATCGCTTTAGTTGGTGTTTTCAGGTCCTTGTTCCCTATCCGTACCTGTAAACTTCTTAAATCAGTATCATCAGCAATTGAACACAGATGGATTTTCGTTTCTTTTGTCATCTTAACAATTCCTTGAGGATATCTTCTTTTATCCAAAAAGAAGAGCATTTTATGCTGTTGTATATCTCTTTACACTCACCACTTGTGAGTTCATTAAGTTTCTCTTTTTGCCATAAGAGTAAACCTATAGTCCCATTTACTTTTACGCCATATTTTGACTTCAACTGTCTTGCTCTTTCATCAATGATGCAGCGATAACTGTCTCCTGATTGTTCTTGTTCTATGCCGGCACAAAGGACACTGATCTCTCCATCATGTAGCCATGGATAACGCTTCGAAATTTTCGATATACATTGTTCATCAAGGTTGTCTATTACTGAAAAACCTTCACAAGCATTGAATAATTTGAAAGTTTCAGGATTTTTTCTAAGCTCTTCATATACCTGCTTTGTAACAGACAAATTATAGCCGTGTTTTTTGCAGATTTCAAAAGCTTTCGGAAAGTTAGCTTCCCGAAGCAAGCAGACTATTGAGGAGGCATCAAATATTTTCACGTTTTTACCTCCTCAGCAAATCAAGAAAAGTTTCGATATTTAAACCTGCAAGAAAAGCAGCTTTTTCTAAACTGACAATTCCTTTTTTGTAGATGGAAATCGAGTTTTTAACCCTTGATTTCATTATTCTGCGATATTCGGTTGATTCAATAGTATATCCTGGATATGATGCATAGATAAAAAGAAGAATTTCATCATTGGTGAGATTATTAATAAATTCTTTGAAGTCAGCAATTGATTCTATTTCATCCGAGGAGAAGATATCTTGCTTCAGACCTAATACTTTGATGCCCGAAGAAGTGATTTTGTAAGCATTTCCCTCTTTTTCAACGAGGCCCATTGATATCAAGTTATCCATGCTAACTTCTGAAGCTTCGCTATAGGGACCAAGGAAATGGGGAATGAATTCTGCCCTTTCGTTCACTTTATCGATGTAATTCGATATCAGAAACATCTCTTTTTGAAAAGCAATCTTTCCCTTTACTGGTTTCTTATCATTTTCTTTCAATAATTCAAGTATAGCAACGCTTAATGGAGAAAGATCTTCTGCAATAGTATTTAATGAAAATCTCAATCTGCTTCCTCCTTATCCGTTAATTCATCTTTGTTGCTATTTGAAATACTATTCTCTTTTTCAAAGGATATGCAACTATATTGTATAACACTTCTCATTATGATATCCCTTACAAACTCTTGAACGGAAACGAAATCAAATCACTTACATTATACATATTTTTCGCTCAAATTGTGGTTTAAATTTTTGATTACATCCCGAAGGTAAAATAGTAATCAATTATATAATCAAATAACATCTTAAAAGTACTTCAAAGTTGATTATAAAATGGTGCTATCGTGAAAGAAAAAGTTGGATGGATTAAAGGTATTCTGAGTGATTTCGGAGAAGTTGTTTCAGGTGGTACGCCAAAAACAAAAGTTACAGAATATTGGGGCGAAGATATTTCTTGGATAACTCCAGCTGATTTATCAGGATATTCTGAAAAGTATATCCACAAAGGGAAAAGAAGCATCACTCATCTTGGTTTAAAAAACTCTTCTGCCAAACTAATGCCTAAAGGAAGTGTATTGTTTTCTTCAAGAGCACCTATTGGTTATGTAGCAATTGCTGGACGAGAGTTGTGCACAAATCAAGGATTTAAAAGTCTTGTTCCAAGCAAAACTGTAAAAAGCGATTTTTTATATTACTATTTCAAATCTATAAAACCACTAGCTGAAAAAAGAGCCAGTGGCACCACATTTAAAGAATTGTCAGGCAAAGCTTTTGCTGACTTGCCATTATGCCTGCCCCCTCTTCCCGAACAACGCGCCATTGTCTCCAAAATCGAGCAAATCTTCAGCAAACTGGACAACGGCATTTCAAACTTCAAACTGGCACAGGAACAACTCAAAGTTTACAGGCAGGCGGTGCTGAAGAAAGCTTTTGAGGGGGAGCTTACGAAAAAATGGCGGGAACAGCAGACTGATTTGTCGGATGCGGGGGATTTGCTGGAAGAAATCCGGAAGGAAAGAGAAAATGCTGCAAAAGTTTCTGATAAAAGAACTAAAAAGAAAATAATCCAATCCCCAGAAAGCGTTTATGAAGACAATTTACCTGAGAAATGGTGTTGGGTGAGAGAAGATTCAATTCTGTTTGAATCTAAGAAGGGGATGACAACAGGACCTTTTGGAACAGCCTTAAAAAAACACGAGCACCAAAAAAGTGGAATTCCAGTTTATGGAATTGAAAATATTGGTGAAGGCGTTTTTAGAAAGCCTAATAAAATATTCATTACAGAAGAAAAGGCGAAAGAACTTCAAGCTTTTGAAGTCAAACCATATGACATCATCATTTCAAGATCTGGCACTGTTGGGGAAATTTGTTCTATTCCAGAAAATATTGCTGGTGGAATTATATCAACAAATCTTATTAGAGTGAGGCTAGACCTAAGGATAATTTCAACAAAGTATTTTGTTTATCTATTTCAAGGTGGAAATGTAAGAGAGCAAGTAAAGGAACTTTGCAAAGGTTCAACAAGGGCTTTTTTGAATCAGACTATTTTATCATCCATCAATTTTCCTCTCTGTTCCCTCCCCGAACAACAAGCCATCGTTCAGGAAATCGAAACCCGCCTTTCAGTCTGCGATAAACTGGAGCAGGACATCGCAGAAAATCTGGAAAAAACCGAAGCCCTGCGGCAGAGTATTTTGAAAAAAGCGTTTGAGGGGAAGCTGCTTAATGAAAGGGAACTTACAGAAGTTCGCGGGGCAGAGGATTGGGAGCCGGCTGAAGTTTTGCTGGAGAGAATAAAGGCTGAGAGAGCTAGCAAAAAGTAAAATGAAAATTTCAAAAAATATTACACTCATCTCAAGGATCCAAACCATGTCTGAAAATACCTCATCCATCGTTTCTAAAGTCTGGAGCTTCTG
>DUGS01000198.1:0-154 GCA_013331265.1 Methanosarcina sp. | reverse complement strand
CCTGAGGGACGGGGGCGTGAGCTATGGCGATTATCTGGAACAGCTGACTTATCTTATATTTCTGAAAATGGCTGAAGAATTCAGTAAGCCGCCGTACAGCAGAAATATCGGCATCCCTGAGGAATATACATGGGATAATTTGAAACAGCAGCGC
>DUGS01000051.1:3846-3983 GCA_013331265.1 Methanosarcina sp. | reverse complement strand
TCCCTTTCCCTTCAGGAAGCAGGGCTTTTGCAGCTTTTTTCATTCGATCGGCAAACACTTGCAGGCCCTCTATACTGACGCCTTCGGCTTCTTCAGCAGTAATCCTTATGTTAGGAGAGGAAAGGGTCAGTCCTGCT
>DUGS01000051.1:1875-3741 GCA_013331265.1 Methanosarcina sp. | reverse complement strand
GCTCTTTTCATTCGATCGGCAAAACCCTGCAGACCTTCTATATTGACTCCATCGGCTTCTTCAGCCGTAATTCTGATATTGGGAGAGGAAAGGGTTAGTCCTGCTCCTCCATCGACTCTTCCTATTTCTCCATTCATATCAATAAGAGTCATATGAATTCGGCAAGGAGTAGTTATTTTGATCATGTGTGGTCAACCCCAGGACATTTAAAAATTTTATAATATCCTCTTTATCTTTACTTCCTATTGTAATTGCTCATATTTAATCTTTTTAAAAAAATCCTGCTCGGGAAGTCCATTTTTTATAAAAATAATTGAAAGAATTTGCGAAATAAATTATGTTACGACGATGAACAGGGCATCTTAAGTGAACTGTTAACAAACATAAAACAGTAGATAAAAGCAAATTTAACGAAAAGGAAACTGGAATATAAATTATCTATCCCTTAATTACTGAAAAATTCGATTTTTGTGTGAGATACTATTCGTGGAAATATACATTCATAGATTGAGAACCCAGATCTGGTAATTAAGTAGGGCTGCAAAACTGACCCAGAGGGCATAAGGGATAAGGAGAATGGAAGCTGCTCTTGAAACCTTCCAGAATCGCACCATCGTCAATAGAATTGCAACCCAGAGCATGAGAATCTCAAGAAAGGCATAATAAGGAGACCTCAATCCGAAGAATAGCAAAGACCAGAATGTATTAAGTCCCAGCTGTAAGCCGAAAAGGAAAACTCCTGTTTTGACCTCCCTCTGCTGCAGGCCCTGTTCCCACACCAGGTAGAGAGATATTCCCATAAGTGTATAAAGTATAGTCCAGACAGGGAAGAAAACCCAGGATGGAGGACTGAAAGACGGCTTTTCAAGAAAAACATACCAGCTTTCAAGGGAAGAAGCTGTAAATATGGAACCGATTACTCCTGCAAACTGGCAGATTATTACTGAAGCCAGGAGTCTGAACACACCAACTTTCTCAAACATATGAGACCCCAAAGAGAATATTAGGCCTCAAAGTTCATTAATATTAGGGTCTAAAAAACCAAAGTATCCTTTTTTTGCGTTTTAAATCATTTTAAGAAGATTTCAAGCGAAAAAAATTGAAATTTAAGCTTTATTGAGTAATCTATCCCTTATGGAATGATATTTATATACAGGATATCAGAAATATACATAGTAAAGTTGGGATGAATTAAATAAATAATTTTAGGATCTGCGTAGTCCTGTGTGGAACTTCTAAAACATCTTATGCAATACAAAGAGGGAAAAATATATATGATAGAAAGTAGGTAAAGGATTACCTAATGCCTGGAGAGGATGGAATCAAATGGTGCAGATGAAAAAGTGCATAACTAAAGAAGATGTGCTAGAGGCTGTAAAAGAAAGAGACGTGAAGTTTATCAGGACCCAATTTACGGATACACTCGGCATCATCAAAAGCTGGGCGATTCCTGTAGAACAACTGGAAGAAGCTTTTGAAAACGGTGTAATGTTTGATGGATCTTCAATCCAGGGCTTTACAAGGATTGAAGAGTCTGACATGAAACTCATACTTGACCCTTCAACATTCAGAATCTTACCCTGGAGACCTGCAACCGGTGCAGTTGCCAGGATTCTCGGAGATGTTTACCTTCCTGACGGAAAGCCCTTCCAGGGAGACCCCAGATATGTTCTTAAGAGTGCGATCAAAGAAGCCGAAAAAATGGGTTTCTCGATGAACGTAGGGCCGGAACTTGAATTTTTCCTTTTCAAGCTTGATGCAAATGGAAACCCGACAACGGAACTTACCGACCAGGGTGGATATTTCGACTTCGCACCACTCGACCGTGCACAGGACGTCCGCAGAGACATTGACTATGCCCTGGAA
>DUGS01000051.1:0-1647 GCA_013331265.1 Methanosarcina sp. | reverse complement strand
GTACTTAGTACAGCAGACAATGTGGTGACTTTCAAATACGTGGTAAAGTCAATTGCTTACCACAAAGGCTACTATGCAACCTTCATGCCAAAACCCCTCTTTGGTGTTAACGGGTCAGGCATGCACAGTAACCAGTCCCTGTTCAAGAATGGAAAGAACGCTTTCTATGACCCGGATACTCCTACACAACTTTCCCAGGATGCAATGTATTACATCGGTGGACTGCTGAAACACATCAGGGAATTTGCAGCTGTTACAAACCCGGTAGTAAACTCTTACAAGAGGATTGTCCCGGGTTATGAGGCTCCGGTTTATATTTCATGGTCTGCACAAAACAGAAGTTCCCTGATACGTATTCCATCAACCCGAGGAAACGGGACAAGAATCGAACTCAGATGTCCAGACCCTGCATGCAACCCCTACCTTGCATTTGCTCTCATGCTCAGAGCTGGACTTGATGGGATTAAAAACAAAATAGATCCCGGAGAGCCTACAAACGTAAACATATTCCACCTTACAGAAAAAGAACGCGAAGAAAAGAGCATTCGTTCCCTGCCCGCAGACCTTAAGGAAGCAATCGATGAAATGAAAGGTAGTAAATTCGTGAGAGAAGTTCTTGGAGAACACGCCTTCAGCCACTACATCTGTGCAAAAGAAGTAGAATGGGACGAATACAAAGCAATAGTTCACCCCTGGGAACTTGCTAAATACCTTCCTATGCTGTAAGCATACAGGAGAAGCCTTAAAATAAAATACACCGGAAGAATCTGCTCCAGACCTTAAAAACGTTTATTCAGGGATACACTTTCCAGCAGCTGCATCCCTATTTTTTGAAAAATCTCAGGGACTTGAGAAAAGATATTTTAGGCAAAAGTTCTTTTTTTATACATTTAAGGAAAAAGAACCGGAAAAGAATTTCTGTATAAAAATGCTTTCCCCGAAAATTATTTTATCTAAATTCAGTATTAGATCAATCGTTACTTTTTTGATACAATTTAGCAGGGAAAAAACAGGATGCATCTTACCGGAAAAGAGGTTATAACCTTGAAACAAAGAAGCAGTGTAAATAATAGACAGACCTTCAGTAAGGAGAGTAAATTATAGACAGACCTTCAGTAAGGAGAAAAACAGGTATAAAAAAGAAAATTAAAGGATTAAAACGCCTCGCTTCGCAGTGTTATGTCAGGAATTTACGGTTCTAAAAAAAGAAACATATATATATCGTCAAATAGGTACTAAATTACTTACTTCCCTTAGCGGTGACCCTCTCAATTTTTACAAAAAATAAAAAAGCAGAGGCAAGAACGCTATTTCAGATTCAGTATAATAATATAATACAAAATAGATAAAATTAAGTGAAATATCCCTTTGAAATATCCCTTTAATAGAAAAACTATAGAATATTCCCTTGAAAATCCAGTTTATCCAGCTAGCAAATTTTTTGAACCATTTCTCAAAAATGAGCCGCATAAATTCTTGGGAAAATACCCGGAAACCTAAGGGATAATCCAGAAAGTTACTTGCATCACACTCATTCCTATCCATATCTAGAGTGATCAAAATGTGTGGAATAATAGGCTTTATAGATCGAGCTAAGTCCAGAATGGACGGATCGAGCATAAAAGCCGCCCTCAGTCTCATGAATGA
>DUGS01000131.1:13617-15003 GCA_013331265.1 Methanosarcina sp. | reverse complement strand
GGCACGTAATAATAATTAATCGTGCTCGCCGGGGCGTCGATTTCGCCTTTAAGGAAAGCCTGGATAAGTGTATCTGTGTTCTTGTACATTCTATACTCGATTACATCCACAGGCGGCTTTCCTTCCCAGTAGTTCTCGTTGGCTTTGAAGACGAGCAGGCCCGCATTTTTGTCAAATTTTTCAAAGATATAAGGTCCGCTTCCGATTGAAGCTTCATTTCCGTTGAATGAGGAGATATTTTGGACATTCTTATAGACATGCTCGGGCAGCATCTTGACCACATCCCATGTATATAGCAAGTTTGCGTCCGGCTTTTTAAGGTTGATAATCACCGTGTTGGCGTCAGGTGTTTCTATGGACTCAATGTCCTCAGTGTATAGCATTTTATGCGGAGTGAACCTGGCAAGGTTCTCTAGTGTGAACTTCACATCGCTGGATGTAACAGGCTTACCATCACTCCAGGTCGCATTGTCAAAGAGCTGAAAAGTCCACTTCTTGAGGTCTGGAGATACCTGCCACGACTTCGCCAGTTCCTGCTCAAGAGCGCCTGATGGGCCAATCCGGGCCAGCCCTTGCAGACAAAATACTCTGATAAGCCTATCGTACTGTGCATCGTTAATGTTTGTATTTGCAACAGTTGCTACTGCACCAAAAGTTATCTTAGAGATACGGTTTTCATCCATATTCTGTTGCGGTGAAGGCGTTACCATTGGCTGTGATGTGCAGCCCGAAAAGGCCGTACTTAACAGCAAAACCATAATAATAACGATTGGAAGTGTTCTTTTCATTATTTTTCATCCCATATCCTCTTGGTATGACAACAACCTGTTAACAAGTGTTTGCTTATTATACAAATTATTTTTATTTTTGTTAATAATTATTACTATATCTAATTTTTTATTGAGAATATCAAATTAGTTATATAAATCTTCATCTAATTTGTTATCTTTTTCTTTAATTTTATTTTTCAGAAAATCTAAAACTCTTTCGTGTAGTGAATAAAGTTGTATGGGTTAAGAATACCTGTGATCTAAAATCTTCTTGAATTCATTTCACCGTCCTAACTAAATTAAAAGAGTGGATTCGCAAGTGGAAAGAGTTCAGATCAAATTGGCGAAGAAAACGTACTTTATGGAGGATTTACACAGATATACGAGGAGTTCTGTCTAAAAGTACTGTTATTTATCTTTTTTAAAGAGGATAACTGTAAATTACGGCATTAAAGAAAAAAAGGAATTACGAGCCTTCTCTGAATAATGAAACAAAGAGGGAGCTATATAATTATGGACACTTGTATTGTAAAGCATGAGTTCTTTTTTTAATATTCCATGTGAAACAGGAAGTAAACAAGCGCATGAGTGCTTAATTCCCTGGTACATAATTGGA
>DUGS01000131.1:13156-13405 GCA_013331265.1 Methanosarcina sp. | reverse complement strand
TTAATTCCCTGGTACATAATTGGAATAACTGCAATCATCTGTGCAGCAACTCTGGTTTTGATCGCTTTTCTTGGACCCATTGGTCAGGGAATAATACAATATAGAACCTCTCAATCTGGCATANNACTGCTAATTGGTGGAATTCTATGTCTGGCAAGAAGGGCCGGCTCGAAATACCTGCTGGTACTTACACCGATAACATTAATGTATACAGGGCTTTCCATCGGGATTGGCCAGGAATGGAGCAAT
>DUGS01000131.1:6237-12911 GCA_013331265.1 Methanosarcina sp. | reverse complement strand
CAATGTTGAGGACTACTGGTGGCTCTTTGGAATCCTTTTAGTAGGCGGGCTCATCCTTCTTTTAGGCAGCCTGTCTATGTTTACCGAAGCAGATGCTCCTTACTTCAAACCGAAAGGTCTGCGAATCTATGTGGTTCTGATGACCGTATTCTTCCTGCTCTTTGCAGCGATGTGGATATCTCAAATCCAGCAAGTAATAAGTACTGGAGACCTTCCCGATGGTTCATACAAAGCTGCTCCAACTGCCTTCTGGGTCATCAGGTACCTTGACCTTGGAGTAAGTATTCCTTTGGGCTTTCTAGCGCTGTTCTTGATGCTCTCAAAACCAAAGAAGGCATACTCAATACTGCTCCTGTTTTTTGGATTCTTCATTACCATTGGAACAGCTGTGGATATGATGGCCATGGTTCAAGTCTTGAATGGGGATATGGAGGCGACCAAAGAAGGACTGTTTATATTCCTGATACTAACATCCTTCTCCTATGGAGGCCTCTTCTATCTTATTAAAGATAAAATTCGTCGAGGTGTCAGAAGCGCAGATAACCATAACTGACTACTATCGAACTGGGGTCGAGTCAAATGTTATGGATTTAACGATTCTCAATATTAGAAGCTTCGGGATAGATAAAGAATCATGAGGAAGCAATAAGAAAGTTGATGTAATCAAGTTCAGTAGATTTAGGACGATTTATTTTTCAGTCAACACAAAGGTTTTTTGAGTATATCTCTTTTAATATAGTAATAATGATGTTTAATTTAATTTTAGAAAAAAGATTCAACTGCGTAAGTCATACTATTGATATCCACTAATTTTCTTCTGTTATTTTTACTGGTCTTTAATATATTCAAAGTTCCAGAGCGGAACTCCTCCTATATCTCCTTTCTCAAGATGTTCCAGTTCATGAGCTGCGCTATATGCCGGCGTACCTTTCAAATTTATGCGTTTTTTCTCCAGCTCTCTGATTCTTATCTCCCTGATCTCCGGGTGTACTTCTGCAAATATGATTTTTTTAGCTTGCAGGGTTATTAAGTAGGGTCTCTCAACCAGTTCTCTTTCTTCTTTTGTCCCACATTTTTCCAGCCTGAGGATAACTCCTTCTTCCTTTATGATTTCGGGATCGATAAAAAAGTAGATCTTTTCCAGAGTATAGCCAGTTTTGCTTTCTTCATTGTAATAAGTAATTACATCCTTTACTGCCATGCTTTTTGTTTCTTCGGTGGCATAACTCCATGAGCCACCTGATTTCAGTGAAAGCAGAAATGGAAGAAATAGATCTCCTTGAATCTCAAAACTGGAAATCATATTCTTTTCCAGGGCTGAAAACTTGAAGATAGCCCTGATTTCTTCAGCGTCCATATTCGCGTCCCCGCCTTAGAGTTAAATATCAAAGTTTATCTAATTTTGGTGCTCCCGCAGTATCAGGTTGATATTATATACTGTGAATAATTAATATTGTTATTAGTATGGTACTTTTTTCGTAACTCTCATCCAAGCTTTTTAATCCCTTTCTATCACTAATAAAGAAAGCTTTAACTGCCTCGGTCAAAAATACCGCCAATGAGCAGTATTTTTCACAGAACGCATTGTATATCGGTGTAAATTCTCCATGTTTTATAAACAAACGCCAGAGGAGGAGTATCAGCCCTCCTCAATAAATTATACGGTTTTTTAGGTCCCTATGATAGGATAAAGGAAAAAAGATATACAAAAAGAAAAGTCGATGAACAAAAATGGAAAGAGAAAAATTATTTTCCACTTATTTTTTGGTCACATTTTCCTCTTTCAACACTTTTTTTGCAATAAGAAAAACCACAAATGCAATAATGATGAAATTTATCAGTTCTCCGAGAAAAGCCCCCCAACTCAATACTATTGGCCCAAGTTCAAGAGTTGCAGTTTTCCAAGCCCCTCCCGGGACAAAAGGTGTGACTATCGGCATTATGATATTTTCCACAAGCGACTTTATAAGAGCCGTGGATGCGATACCCATGATAAAAGCAATTGCCAGTGGAATTACTTTGTATTCATAAAGGAATTCTTTAAATTCACTTATAAGCCCCATTATACTCCTCCTGGATATTTTGAAATATAAATTTACAAGGATTCAATTAATTAGTTTATTATGTAGATCGAACTAATTAAATAATTCCCCTTTTTAGATAAATATTCTTTGTATCTCTTCTTTAACCCTCAAGCCTGCTTTGCCGTTCGGGAAGTAGATATTCAGCAGGACGAAATCGTCGTAATCGGTTCTTAAAAAGCGGCTTTCCCTGTCAAATACCTCGATACCCATGCCTTTTTCGAGGTTAAGGTTTTTTTCTTTGAAAGTGTTCCGACCCCGCTGTAACCGTTCCGCTCTGCGGAAACAAAATAATTATAATAACCTGGGATATTCTTGACTTCACGCGGAAGCTTATCCTCAGAAGCCTTTGTCTCCTGCACGCATACAATGTCAAACTCATGCCCGAGCAGCAAATCCAGAAAATCCTTTTTCATTGCAGCCCGGAGGCCGTTTACGTTCCAGGAAATAAGGTTATAATGTTCCGGCATTTTTACCTCTTATACCTTACCACTTTTCCTCTTTTATTCCCTCTTTCTTTATCTGATCTTCCTGGATTTTTCGGATAAAATCGATATAAAGTTATTCAGGCTTGAACATAAGGTCTAGAGTTTAAGAAGTCCTGGAGGTTTTATAAAAAAGTAATTAATTCGAAGCCACATATATAAAATCTTAGATTCGCTATAAAATCATCCTATGTTTCGGCAAATAATAATAGTTTAAATATTTTTGGGGATAAACATAGTGAAAAAATAAAATAATACTTCTGATAATTATTGTAACTATATTTTTAAGAATATTCTGACAATGGCTCTTTAAACACCGAATCGCAATTCAAAAAAATAAGGAAGTCATATGGATTTAATAAAGATCATATGTGGAATGCTTGCAGTTGCCCTTATTCTGGGTATCCTTACCTGTGGGGCTCATAATGACCGGGCAGCAGTTGCGGAAGAACTTGAGAACAAAACAGTAAGCGAACCTGCTTCAGGAGTGGCCGGAAAAGCTATGGTTGCAGGAGATAACACAACCACAGAACAAGCCCTCATGAAGCCTGCACCTCCAGACTCTCTGATTCTTGCAAAAGGGGAGAGTGAAATGGCAACTGAAAGGAGAGACATTGAAAATAAAGTAAGGGCTACAGTCAGACTTCTTGACTCACAGGGAGAAAAGCTTTTTCCTAAACTTGTAGAACCGAAATCCCCCTGGAATAGCAGTGACTTCTGTATTTTTGTCTGGACAATAAACGGGACTCAGGTCGTCTGCCCTCAGGATAGGGGCAGTGAAGGAAAGGAAATGAAAGGGCTTCTGGACGCTGACGGCAAGCCCATAGGCGAACTCTTTATAGAAGCAGCCATGAGCGAAAGTGGAGAGGGCTGGATAGATTACAGCTGGCAGGAATCAGGAAGTCCCGAGCCTTCCCGGAGGTTAACCTTCATTAAAAAGGCTACCTTTGAGGGGCGGGCTTACATCGTAGGAGCAAGCTTTTACGTGGACGACCACATAATATGCAGAAACCTCAGCGAATGCTCATATCTTGAAGAGCCTGGAAATATTCATGTTGCAGAACTGCTGAATCCAGAAAATGTTGATAATGATATTGACCTGGACTACAGTATTGCCCATTCCTTTATCGAACCGGGAGAAAGTATCGCCCCTCACCTGATGAAAAATCCCGAAGTCCATTATATACTTGAAGGAGAGGGCATCCTCTATATTGATGGGATCCCTGTCGAACTTCACCAGGACCAGATAATATATATCCCTGCAGGCGCCGTTCAAACCACATTCAACACAGGGAATACTACTCTTAAATTCCTTGCAATAAACCAGCCGGCATGGTCAGAGGAAAATACCAAAGTATTTGAATAAAAGGTAGGAATGGCTGTTAAAGGATAAAGAATAGAAAAGGGAAGTGAGATGAAAACTCAAAATATATCGAATTATATCATAACATTTGTCTAAATATAATGGAAAATTTGACAAAAAACTAGAGAAATGTGTAAATCAAAAGAAATGTGAAATATCGGATGAGCAAATTGAAAAACTGAGAACTTTTATAAAAACGCTGAAGTTACACACGAGTTTCTTACTCAAGTTATATATTTATTAGTTCACTTATTTCTTTAATTAAGGTGACTACTGATGGCAAAGCGGTTATGATAAAAACAATTATCGCTTTGGGATCAAATTGTTTGCTTATTATTGTTTTTATTCTCATTTCTCTTTTTTCAAAAATGTCCATAATTATCCTTAAATTTTCTAGTTCTCTTATGTTTTCATCATTTTTTATATTAGAACTCATATCAAATACTTTATTGTAGATTTCTTCATACTATCGGTATATTTTATTTAACTCCAACATCATACATTTGTCAATTAAGTAACTTATTAATTTTTGTGCTTTTAAGAAAATGATTATGCCTAAAAAAATCATCAGGCTCAGTATGATGATCTCACATGGAATTATTGCTTTGTGACGTAATATTATGTTGGAAAACATAGATTCAATTAATGATTCATACGATATTATTACCAATGTTAAGATTATGAAGTAATGACTCACAATCGATAGGACAAAAGTTTTCAGGGTCTTAAGTCCCCCTATCTCATAAATATTAAACACATAAACATTTAATGAATATTTTTTATATAGTTCATTTAGAATCATGGCTAATTCTATCATTATCCAGATAATTACTCCCAGTAAGAAAAGTAACAAATATTCAATTATATGATTGATAATATCAAGCAGTAGGGACCACAATGTATCATCAAATAAATAAAAGTAAGGAAGCGTTGTCCC
Organism: Methanosarcina sp.; assembly: GCA_013331265.1. Lineage (GTDB taxonomy): Archaea > Halobacteriota > Methanosarcinia > Methanosarcinales > Methanosarcinaceae > Methanosarcina > Methanosarcina sp10923u. Next base: position 8,045 of record DUGS01000131.1, on the reverse strand, counting down.
ATTAAAAAATTTATATTCCAATATGTCGATTAACTCTAATACTATAAATGGAAGGACGACAACAGTTATTATCAAGTAAAACTGCCAAGACCTGCGTAGTTTTTTCTTCAGATCCTGTGAAAATGTTTGATATTGCTTTTCTGGAAATGAAGGCTCAAGTTCTATGAATATTATATATATCTTGGAAAAAAAATATCTTATTGTTGCATATTCATACCCTATCAAAATACTCATAGCCGCTGTAATCAGCAGGGAAGCAAAATCATAATTATAAGACTCTATTTTAAATATCAAAAAAGAATATATTAAAAAAATTAATCCAGATAGTAAAAAAGAAGTAAGCCAATAATTTGCTGCAAGTTTATTGTAAATTTCTCTAATCTCCAATTTCTCACAAACTCCAATTGAGATCTTATTTTTTTCTCAAAGTAAAGTATCCGAAAATTAAAGTCAATAAAACTGAAATTGCCAGAAAATCTGCTCCTTCCTCTTCTGTTGAAGATGGCGTTATTTCCTCTTGTTTAGTTGGAGATGTAGGAAGAGGCTGTAACTCTAATTTCATTTCTATTTTGCTCTCTCCTGAATGAAATTGAAAGTCATCTTTATAATCAGTGTATCCTTCTTTTTTTAGACAAACTGAATGTTCATTTGTATCTCCAATAGCAATTTTTGCTGGGGTTCTTTCTATATACCTCCCATCAATAAACACCTCTGCCCCTTCTGGAATTGAAGAGATATTTATGTAACGTAATTCGGAGATAGGAGTAGTGCTTATTGTGGGAGAAGGCTGTTTTTCAGTCAAGAGCGCTTCTACTTCTATCTCGAATTCATTAGACGGCTGAATTTCATATTTTTCCTCCCATATCTCGTATCCATCCAGTTCTAAACAGATCAAATATGTTCTCAGATCGATTATACTCTTTTCCTTTGGAGTTTTTCCTATGTATTCTCTATCAAGTAGTATATTCGCTCCTTCCGGAATAGAAGTAATTATTAGTTTTTTCTCTGGGGCTAGTGCAAATTCTATATCTGGAGGAGTAATGCAAATCTTTATATAGTCACCATCAGAATCCTGGGATATATCCTCGATAATTATGTCAAGAAGACCAGGTTTGCCACTCTCATTAACGGAATAGCTTGTTTTATAAAACTCAACCATTTCGTGTTTTTTCACTCTCATTTCATTAACTGTACGTTCATCTAACTGTATTTCCATTAACGCTTCGTTGTTTGCAGTATCGATTTGCTTTATTAATAGTATATATCCATCTCCAAGATCAATACTGTCTGTAGATCTCTTTTTTAGAGAATAATTGCCAGAGAAGATAATTTTATTTTCTGCAGTCAGGTTTTTAGTTTCAGAAGCAGGTGTTTCGTATCCACTTACTGGCTCATGGTTTATCGTATATGTACCTGCAGATGCATTAAATATAGTCCAGTATGATCCATTCCCGACGTAGATCTCATCTGGTCCTGATATGGTAAATGTTGCATTATCTAAAGGATCTGTTAATTCAAGATTCCAGGACCTGATATATACATTTATTTCACTAATCTGAGATGATTGATTGGTAGTGATCGGGATTTCTTTAGAACTTGTGATATTGTACATGTAGATGTCTGATAAATCTCGAGAATCCATCCATACTATCCTATTACCATCGATAGTAAATTCATACTGATCTAAGTTATTGAGAGTTATCTGAGTTTCTGCGGAGGTGGAGAGGTTATACATGTAGATATCCCAGTTTCCATTTCTATTGTCCTGCCATAATATCCTGTCTTCATAGATAGCAGGTATTTTTTGG
>DUGS01000131.1:5791-6026 GCA_013331265.1 Methanosarcina sp. | reverse complement strand
GTACATGTAGATATCTGAGTTACTGTCCATGTAGAAATCGCTACTTTCATTACTATTGCGATCATCACCCCACACTATCCTATCCCCATAGATAGCAGGGTTCCACTGATTTGATTGATTGGTTGTAATCTGAGTTTCTGTGGAGGTGGAGAGGTTATACATATATATATCCCAGTTTCCATTTCTATTGTCCTGCCACACTATCCTATCCTCATAGATAGCAGGTATTTTTTGG
>DUGS01000131.1:1176-5564 GCA_013331265.1 Methanosarcina sp. | reverse complement strand
GTACATGTAGATATCTGAGTTACTATCCATGTAGAAATCGCTACTTTCATTACTATTGCGATCATCATCCCACACTATCTTATCCCCATAGATCTCAGGATTCGACTTAATTGACTCATTGGTTGTAATTTGAATTTCTCTTTCAGTAGAGAGATTGTACATGTATAGATGGGCGTTTCCATAAAGATAATAGATCCACACCACTTTATTCTCATAAATAGCAGGATCATTCGCTTTTCCACTTGTGGTGATCTGAGTTTCCTCGAAAGTGGAGATATCGTACATGAAAATATCGTGATTAGAGTACTCATTGCGAATAATTTCCCACACTATTCTGTTACCGTAGATTGCAGGAGAGCATCGAATTGCAATCTGACTTGAGTTATTAGTAGTGGTCTGCATTCCCGTAAAAACAGTTTGACTATTATTGGTTTGATTCTGCGGGATATCACCATCCGAATAATTCTCTATAGTAATTTCCCCTGCAGATGCAGGATTATAAATACCAGCGATTAGAAAGATTGCAGCTGCTAAAAGAACAGTTGTCCTGTTTACTAACATTTTCTGCTTCTTCCCCCAACCCTGAATAAATTAATAAAATCCTCTACAAGATCATGTATAAGGATTATCAGATTTTATTTAAAATATTATATATATCTTGCCTTTTTAAAAAATAGAGCGAGTTAGTAATTATTGAGCTGATCCCAAAACCCATTTTCAATCCTAATCAACAGGATTTTTTTAGGACTGCTCTCATTACATCAGCTTGCCCAGTCACTCAAAATATAGCCCCATCTTTACTTCGTTACCGGTCGAACTGCGCTAGTTAATATATATCCCTGCAGGCGCCGTTCAAACCACATTCAACACGGAGAATACTACTCTTAAATTCCTTGCAATAAACCAGCCGGCATGGTCAGAGGAAAATACTAAAGTCTTTGAATGAAAGGTAGGAAGGGACAGTATTAAGATTTCTGAAACTAAAACATGACCTTGGATAAATAAGTATCATGAAGCTCGGGACATATTGGCATTTAAAAGCCTGTTATATAAAAACCTGATGTATACAATATAATACAAAAAATATAGGGGGATTATCCAGAACCTGAATAAATTATCCTTAGGGCCTTGCCTCTTTTTACCGTATATCAGAAATAAACAGGGAAGTAAAAAAGAACCTCCCCTTTTAAAGTATAAATCACATTATATATTTGTTTTTTTAAAGATTCAGATATGCTTATTCTTTTCTGCGCCCAAAGATGGCAACCAGGCCAAGGACTGCAGCTGCAGGCAGTGCAATTGAAGGGAATTCAGGAATGTTATTGACATCACTATTAATCACATGTACTGTAGCTCTACCTGTAATATTTACCATTTCTTCGAAATCAGTCCTTCCACTTGCTTGAACTGTATGATAATATGTTCCAGGAGTTGCATCTTCAGGTACCTGCAGTGTTAACTTTGAAGATTGGGAATCATTAGCATCTTCTAGTCGAACTGTCGAAGGATCAAACACGTAATACCAATCTGGATTCCATATATCAGTTTGATATGTCCTATTAATAGAGAAATAAACATTTTCTGCTTCAAAAGTTTCTTTATCAATCACGGTTGCTATGTAGCTTATTGTTTCTCCTGGCGTCACATCGTAAGTACCATTTACAGCAACTACTGATAATGTAAGTCCAGCTGCAGAACAGGTATTTGCTAGAAGCAGCAAACCTAACAAACCAAATATAAAGCCTATTTTTACCACTCATTTCACCTCAAACCATTCAAACTTGACCAGCAAGTATTCGAGCCCCTGTTAAACTATGTGAACTCGAAAAAACTGCTGGAAATATACTTAAACTCTTATTTTATCACATGTTTTAATTCTTCAAATTACACAATTCAGGAAACACCGTTCCTGATGTATTTTGTATATTTTTCAGACTTTTAAAAACAAAGAAATTAAAAATAAAAAAATCCCATGAATAATCTCATGGGAGCAAACATTTCTTTGTGTTTAATCACCCTTTTCAGGATATTACCAGGTACCCGGTATCAAATCCGGTAATCGAAGACGTTTCCGAGTTCACATTGGCCCTGAAAAGTTTGCGCCCTGCCGCAGTTCCATCAGGAACAGTCACTTCCATTGGGACCAGGGCTTCTTCTCCTGCTTTCAGAGTTACAACTTTTTCAGTCCAGTTTAACCAGGAAAGGTCTGCCTGATAAGAGGCAGGAAGTTCACTGACACTGATGCGGACTTTAAACGTGTCATCGATATTCTGGGTGTTTTTCACTTTGATAGAAATAGAAACTGTGTTTCCTGCTGCAACACTGCTGGCCCTTGGAGAAACAGCTATGTTAGCGCCGCCGGAAAGCTGAACAACATGGTAGGGTACTGAAGTTTCAGCGGTGTTGCCAGCAGCGTCCTTTGCCGTGATCTTCAGGGAATAATCCCCAACTGAAGAAGGAGCAGTTATGCTGCCCTGCCAGGTTCCATCTGTATTTTTGAGCTGGACTTGTCCTGCTACAACTTCGGTTACACCGATGTTATCCGTTATGTTTGCACTGATACTGATTGTCGAACCAGCTGTCGTATTCGCAGGGAACAGGACTACCGATTCGATTACAGGTTTTGCTGTATCTGGAGTTTCCGGGGTTGAAACCGCAATGTAGTCTGTTTTTATTTCACTGTCACTTCCACCTGCACTGGTTACTGTAAGGGTCACAGTGTAGGTTCCAGCAGATGCATACGTATGCGAGGCGTTCTGCTCAACAGCGCTCGCACCATCCCCGAAGTCCCAGAGCCATGAGGTCGGTGTACCTGTAGACTGGTCCGTGAAATTAACAGTGAGGGGAGCAGTACCGCTCGTTACGTCAGCTGTGAATGAGGCGATGGGTTTTGTCGGCGTAGGCGGCTCAGATACAGAGATATAATCCGTCTTCACCTCAAAATCGCTTCCACCTGCATTTGCAACCGTAAGGTTCACAGTGTAAGTACCGGTTTTTTCGTAGGTAAACAGGGGGTTCTGCTCTGTGCTGTCAACGACACCATCGTTGTTAAAGTCCCAGGCCCACGAAGCAGGAGAGCCGGTGGACTCATCAGTGAACTGGACAGCCAGCGGAGCATTGCCAGAAGTCGGAGCTGCTCTGAAAGCTGCAACCGGAACTTCCGTTTCATTCCCGGCTCCAACATACTCAGCCACTAGAATTACGTTCATGGCAGACATGCTGTCTCCGCCTGCTCCTGTGTCGTAACTCTGTATCCTGGCGACATCCGTTCCGCTCCGAATCGCTTCGGTCACATTGTAGGAAGAGAAACCAATCTGCGGAGTTATCTGATATTCCGGCCAGAAACCTGTGTACTCATTGTCATTGAAAAAGAACTTGCTTCTGGAGTTATCGTTTCCACTGGCAAGGACAGCTATTGCTGTAGCTTTAGAGACACCTGTCGCGTTTACATCGCTGAAGAGAGCGTACGCCGTAGCCTCCTCACTGCTGACCGCATAGGAATCTTTAGATGCAAGGAGATCAAACTCATCATTGATCCAGATCTTTTTCTCGGTCGCTGCCGGATCACTGTAGACGACAACCAGATATGCCCCATATATCCCGTAAGTGTTACCGGCCTCCGGGGTGACAGTAATGCTGTTTCCTGCTGGGTCAAACAATGAAGTCACGTTGTAGACATAGAGCCCGGAAGGATAGTCAAAGGTCCCATAACTCTTCTGGTCTTTATATGTGGCAATTGGCGTTACTACATTGTTATTGAAAGACATCGTAAAAGCCGGATCATTTGCCATCTTGTTCCAGGTATACGGCTGGTAAAGCCGGGCACTTTCGATCACTGCTCCTTCAGGGATAGGAAGGTCTGTTGACGACCATGTATAAGTTTTTGCGGCCCAGTTTGCTGCCGCATATGCCGTATTTCCGGAAGAGTAAACAAGCCCGTACTTTCCTTCAAAAGTAGCCTGCGTGTTTATGTCATTTCCACCGGTATACCGCTTGCCCTTGTACCCGTTGTAGACAACGGTCTTTATAAGGGAAAGAACATTATTTACTTCATTAGACTCACTGACGCTGTTTTCTGAGTCGGCAGTGACAGTGACTTCAACACTGTCTCCATAAGCCCGGATTGTAGGGTCAGTTATTGAAACTGTAGTGTTGGCTCCAGCTGAAAGGCTGTCAACTGTGACATTCATGCCGACACCGTTCACAGTAAAACTGACTGTAAAGGGTCCGGCAGCAGAAGAACCGCTGTTCTCTACCTTTGCCGAGATACTGTTTGCTTCATTTGCAAAGATTTCCCCGGCGTTCGGAGTTATGCTAGAGACGACAAGGTCAGGCTCTGGGACCGGTAGTTTAGTTACTTTGATGTAGTCAGTCTTTACCTCGGAATC
>DUGS01000131.1:431-919 GCA_013331265.1 Methanosarcina sp. | reverse complement strand
ACCATCGTTCTCGAAGTCCCATGTCCAAGAGAGGGGGGAGTTCGTAGACTGATCGGTGAAGTTAACTGTGAGAGGAGCATTGCCGGATGTGACATCAGCCGTGAAGTTCGCAACAGGCGTTTTGTCTCCACCGGAGCCGCCACTGACGGCAACCCTAACACTGCCTGAGACGCTTTCTGCAGTGGCATTCACATTTGTTGTCCCCCCAGAAAGTGCGGAAAAGAGACCTGTATTAGAGTTGATGGTACCGACTGACTCATTGGAAGAAGACCATGTAAATGTGGTATCTGTCAGGTGTTCGCGGTACTGAGTGTACGCATCGGCAGAGAAGGTGGTGCTTTCTCCAACCGACAGCTCGGCCTCGGATGGAGTGACATTTATGACACTTAGGACCTCCTCGTCTGCAATTATCCAGATGTTGTCGATGTAGAAACCGATGTTGTCCCAGCCGGCGGTATTCCAGTATGCTAGAACCTTGAAGGTGTGCT
>DUGS01000131.1:0-225 GCA_013331265.1 Methanosarcina sp. | reverse complement strand
GGTGATAGGAAGGGAGCATTTCTCAACCCCATCGATGTACACCTTCACCCATTCGTTATACGCATAGGCTTTTGTCACTGCGGCGGCGTTGAACCGCAGTGTCTTTGCTCCGGCTGGAATTTGGATAGTCCGCTCGGCGGCGGCGTTCTTAGAGAGAGGATTGCACCCGATGCTGTATTCTCCCTCATATACTGTGGTGTTTATAAGCCCGCAGTTGGTGAGCTT
>DUGS01000026.1:1664-3861 GCA_013331265.1 Methanosarcina sp. | reverse complement strand
ATACACAATCCACGACAAAGGGCTTTCCACAATGATTGACTGGAGGAACCGTGACTCCTACGGAAAGTCTATCTCCTCCAAAAACCGTGCTCAACTCTATCGTTTAAGAAAATGGCAGCGTAGAATCCGTGTAAGTAACGCAACTGAAAGGAACCTGGCTTTTGCCCTGTCCGAACTGGACAGAATGGCTTCTGCTCTTGGTCTTCCAAGAACTGTCAGGGAAACTGCGGCAGTCGTCTACAGAAAAGCTGTGGACAAGAACCTTATCCGTGGCCGCAGTATTGAAGGTGTAGCCGCAGCTGCTCTCTATGCAGCCTGCCGCCAGTGCAGTGTCCCGAGGACTCTTGATGAGATAGAAGAGGTTTCCAGGGTAAGCAGGAAAGAAATCGGTAGGACTTACCGCTTCATTTCCAGAGAACTAGCCTTAAAGCTAATGCCCACTTCCCCTATCGACTATGTCCCGAGGTTCTGCTCAGGACTTAATCTGAAAGGAGAAGTCCAGTCAAAAAGCGTTGAGATCCTCAGACAGGCCTCAGAAAAAGAACTCACAAGCGGAAGAGGACCCACAGGAGTCGCCGCAGCTGCAATTTACATTGCATCCATTCTCTGTGGAGAGCGCAGGACTCAGCGGGAAGTTGCAGATGTTGCAGGGGTCACAGAAGTTACAATCAGGAACAGGTATAAAGAGCTTGCAGAAGAACTGGATATTGAGATTATTCTCTAAACTTTTCTTCTTTTTTACTCAGCCAGCCTGATTGAAGGTTCTTCAGGTAGGTGGAGGGTTTAAGCGTGCCCTCTTTTTCTTCCCTTTTCTTTAGAACTGTCCTTCTTAGCTGTGCTAATATACTGTTTCCAAAAGTTTATTCTTTTTAAAAATATAATTTTTATAAAAAACATATAGATATCTAATATCAAAATATATTTATAAAAACTACATAAATTTATAACAACTCAAGATTATAATGCTGACAATTGAGATCTTCAGAGCCCTTCTCCTGGGCTTCACTATCGGGCTTACAGGTGCCCTGGTCCCGGGACCTATGCTTTTTGCAACCATAGAACTTTCTCTCAAAAGAGGCTGGTTTGCAGGCCCGGAAGTTGTCTTCGGGCATATACTTGCCGAGCTTGTAGTTACTATGCTTATTCTCTTTGGAGCTGCTTCTCTTGTCAGTAGCGGGACAATCTCGGCTATTTCCATTATTGGCGGGTTTTCACTGGCGGTATTCGGGCTGCTTACTGTAAAGGGCGCAAAAGCTGCTGCTTCGTCAGGAGCTTCTCTGGAAGCATCAGACCTGAAATTGACTTCAAATCCTATAGCATTGGGCCTGATAACCTCAGTTTCAAATCCTTACTTCTGGATCTGGTGGCTGACTGCGGGCAGCGCGCTTGTGCTGAAGGAACATGAACTGGGAATTCTTATTTCAGTTGCCTTTATCCTCGGGCACTGGGCGGCAGACCTTAGCTGGTTTACTGCTGTATCCGTGTCTTTCAGCCGAGGAAAAGCCCTGCTCTCGGTAAGAACTCATAAAATGATCCTTTATGCCTGTGGGGCTTTTTTAGTGATTTTCGGGTTCTATTTCATGCTTAGTTATAATAATCCCATTCAATTATCATGAAGAAAGACCTTTGTTTTTATGAGGGGCTTTCTTCTACTTTTTTCTTTGATTTTCTTCCTCAGGACAACTTCCCGGTAAGGATGAGATAGATCAATATCCCTCCACTAAAGGTAAGCAACCATAAAATTAGCTGTATTCTCATATTTTTCCGAGTTTTCCAGCTCCATCTGTTTGCAACGAAAACAAATCCAAGGGTCAGGGCTATGGCTCCAAAAAAACCGTGAATATATATTACCGAAGGGGCAGTTCCGGTAATTATCAGACTGTAAGCCGAATAAAGCATAAAAAGGACGGATAATACGGCAAGAGCATATCCCCCATTTACTATCTTTCCATGTTTTGTCATGCCTTCTTTTTTCGGTTTGGTTGTCTTTAATACTATAAGGCTTAACACAAATATCAATAAAACCCCTATTTGCAGGCCAAGTGATATCATTCTGAGTTCATATATGACAGTGCCAGCTGCCAGGTTACACACCCCTCTATTATATCACATATTAATAATCCTGTTTCTTATATAATTCCAGATATAAAGAGGTCTCTGGAAACAAAGTTCCTAAAATAAGCCCCTTATTAAAATA
>DUGS01000026.1:0-1492 GCA_013331265.1 Methanosarcina sp. | reverse complement strand
AGCCCCTTATTAAAATAAGCCCCTGATAAAAATAAAGATCTTATTTAAATAAGCCCAGAATTCAATTCCGATATTGGGAAGATTTAATAACAAAAGGGTAGCTTTAGAGTTTCAGAAGGTCGGAGCCTATGAAGCAGCAATGCATTAAAATTCCCAAAAAGAAAGGAGAGCCTGCAAGGAGAACGCTCCTTGATTTAGAAATCCTTGATAATTCACTGAAAATAGGTTCGGATAAAACTTTTCTTTATCTCCCCCTTTCCAGAGAGCCTCTTCCACATGAGCTGGCAGATCTTCCTGTAGAAGCTGAACTTGCTGAGTTTGATTTTGAGCTTCAGGAAAAAAAACCCACCCCTGCGGACATCCTTGGTTTCAATCCGGCTTATGAGCTCATAGGGGATATTGCCCTTCTGGAAGATCCGGAACTGGATTCTCAAAAAGCCTCAAAAATCGCCGATGCTCTCCTCCTTACCCAGCCAAACGTAAAATCCGTGGTCAAGCCTCTAACTCCTGTTATCGGAGAGTTCAGAGTCAGGGAATTTGAGATAATAGCAGGCGAGCCCAGGACCGAAACGGTCCATAGGGAATACGGCTGCCGCTATAAAGTTGACCTTTCAAGGGCTTATTTTACCCCCCGCCTTTCTACGGAACGCTCAAGAATCCTCTCCTGGGTTAAAAAAGGCGATACGGTTGTAGATATGTTTGCCGGAGTCGGCCCTTACAGCATCCTGCTTGCAAAGAGCAAAAAGCCTGAAAAAGTTGTGGCAATCGATAAAAACCCTGACGCAGTTCACTACCTTAAAGAAAATATATCCCTTAATTCTGCAAAAAACATCGAAGCAATCGAAGGCGATGCCAGAGAAGAGGCAAAGAGGTTTGCAGGAACTGCCGATCATGTAATAATGAACCTGCCCCACAATGCTTACGAATTCCTGGATTCTGCTGTCCTCCTTACGAAACCGGGAGGGCTAATCCACTACTACGGAATAACTCCTGAAGACGACCTCTTCGAAAGTTCTATCGAGCTTATCCGAAAAGCTGCGGAGAAAGCAGGAAGAAAGGTAGAAGTTCTGGAGAAAAGAGTAGTCCGTTCGTATGCCCCTCACCAGTATAATATATGCATCGAGGCAAAGATTCTTTGAGACCTCTGTCCGCTGCCGGTTCCTTTGAAGTTTGATGTTTCAACCTCCTGAGAGCCGACATTTCTGCGGGTCCGGGGCGATGCATCAGTAAAAAATTTATTAGCAGGCAGAAGAGAGAAGAAACTGCAGAATCATAACTCTGAGCCGCTTATCTAAAAAATATAAATGGGTGGAATTCAGTAAGAATGAAGAAAAAGAGTAGAAAAGTAACTGGAGGCTTTTGTTTTTCTTTCAATTATTCTTCTTTTTCAGGAAAGAAATATATCAAACGAGCGAAATAGTTAAATTCTTGATCGCTATTTTAAGTCTGCTTATATTTTCCATTTATGTGCCGTCGTGGCTTAGCGGTATAG
>DUGS01000053.1 GCA_013331265.1 Methanosarcina sp. | reverse complement strand
CCGACAGGGAGGAGTAGTTCACAAGGCAGATTTGCTTTGAGAATGGTGTATTATAAAAGTGGTGTAGTTAGTAAAGAAGCAGCCGAATTTTTAGAATATGTTTACTGTCCCTGAAGTCTCTGTCCGGCTGCCATCAGCGCTCCACCCAGTGCCTTTGCAAGTTCAGTTCCATTCATTATCACCGGCTTTTTGAGAGCTGTATATATTTATATACTTGAGCGTTATAATTGTGTACAAATCGCAGAAGGTACAGAAAAATAATCTGATACAGGCCCTTTCAGATACCTTTTGCCTTTTGAGGTAGGAGAATGGAGACAGCAAACGGCAACCCGGAATCAAGTTACATACAGGAACTGCATTCCATAAAAGAAGAAGTTACGACCCTTAGAAGCGAGTTCTCCCGTTTTTTGCAGCGGGCAAACCAGCAGAATATTGATGGAATGCTGGCAGAGATGAGAAAGGGTTTCATGAAACCTATGGTAGACTATCTTTGCGAGGATGCAAACGAAAGGATGCACAGCCAGATGACCAGGGACTGCAAGATGCGAGAACTCTGCGAAACGGCATTCAAAGACATCTTACAGGAAACTGCAGGGCTTGTTAGCAGAGGGAAGGTCGAGTCCGGGACTGTCAAAATGTACAGGGATAAACTTGAGGAGTTAAAAAAGGAAGCAAAAACCACTCAGTGCAGCAGGTGCTTTTCAGAAGCAAGCAACATTTTTGAAAAGCAGGTCAAACTTATGCGCGCCCTCCAGATATATGATGACAGGGAAGAAAAGGACGAAAAAGGCGACATAAGTGCAATCGAGCCTGACAGGATGGTTTCTGAAGTCTGCGAGCCGGTAGCAAACAGGCAGAGGCTCCTTATGCTTAAGGCACTTTCAGGTGAGAGCAAGACATTCTCCGAACTTTCCAAACTCACCGGACTTCGTGGCGGAAACCTGCTCTTTCATCTACAGAAACTTCTTGATACGGGTATGGTTTTACAGCGGAGTGAGAGGGGAGACTATATTATTACAAGAAAAGGATACTCAACCCTTCAGGGACTTTCCAGAATCTATTCTGAAATAGGGCTACTAGAGTAAAGGATAGAGAACCCGCTGCATAAAAATTGTAAGTAATTACAAATCTGGACTATCCATAAGAAATCTGTTGTAATTAAAAAAGAATATTTAAAATTAAAGAACAAGTTTTAATCAGAACTGGCCAGTTTAACCATCATTTCCTATCGCATCAACCGGACAGTTTTCCAGTGCCTCTTCACAGGCTTCCTTTTCCTCATCATTTTCAGGCTGCTTATATACAAAAGCATTGGAATTGTCGTCGTTCATTTTAAAGTTTTCTGGTGAGGTGTCTACACATAAATTACACGCAATGCAGTTATAGTCACAATAATAAGGTCCGGGAATATTTTCAGCAACTTTATCGGTCTTATCAGCCATACTTCACTCCCCTGTTATGTTTATTTCACAATAGAATTATTAAGAGGATTTATATATAAGTTAACATTTGAAGCTGCTTTTTTAGCACACAGCTGCTTTTTAGCATACATTTCTATAATTTGATATATGGTCCTGTAAATTTTACCCCAGTTATAAAAAAGATCTTCACCAATAACTATTCCTGTACTTCTTTACGATATACAATTTACTACCTGTACAGGATAAAGTAGCGTATAAATTGGTGATTATTCTTTTTTACGAAATATTTCTACTTTATTAAATTAATAATGCCAGATTATGCTGAATTTTAAGAAGTTGTGGTTTCTAAAGCGTTGAAGAGGGTGAAATTCTGTAAAATAAACTCCGGCAGATAGAGAACTAAACCGGATACTTTAAAAAGATCGAGTTCTAAAACAAATGCCCTAACAGCATCGAATTAAAAGGAGATACTTCATAGGCCCGAGCTCTACACCTGAGTTTAAAACTCGGTTTAAATGGGAAAAAAGATGGTTAAGGAGTGTATTAATTGAAAAAAGGAACAATCAGGCATAATTGGAGACATTGTCGAAAGTGGATAGCGACCTGGACAGTTTTGATTCTTATTCTTTCACTCATTTCATTATCAGCAGGATCTGGAAACGACACTGAAAGCCATGAAAACGCAGGAACGGACCCCGACTCAAAAATAATAACCGATAAAGATATGCAAAGCGGAGAAGAAAGCACTGGAGAAAACCTGGAATCAAAAGAAAATCTTGACACGGATAAAGATAACCAGGAACCTGACTCTGAGACTCTTGAGGAAAGAGCAAAGGAATCAAACAGCACAGATAATCAGGAAACTTCCGAAAAAATTCAGAAAACAGAATCAGATGCCGAAAAAGACACTGGAAGTCAGGAGAGTCTTGAAGAGAGCACTGGAACAAAAACTGAAACAAAACAGGACACTGGCGACCAGGAAAATCTTGAAAAGAGTTCAGGGACAAAAGAAGTAGAAAGCGGTAGCACCGATAACAAGAAAGGTTCTGAAGAGAATTTGGAAACAAAAACAGAGACAGAACAGGATACAGATAATCAGGAAATTATTGAAAAGAACCCGGAGGTACAAACTGGAGAAAAGAACGATATAAGTAACCAGGAGAGTACTGAGGAGAATTCTGAATCAAAAATAAAAGGTGAAAAGAGTACAGAAAATCAGAAAAATGCCGAAAAAGGTATGGAGGATAAAACAGAAGAAATAAATGACAATGATTATAAAGAAAATGCCGGAAAGAGTATTGAGACCGGAGTAAAAACAGAAAAGGATGCAGATAATCAGGAAAAACCTGAAAAGAAACAGGACACTGGAAAAGTAGAACGCTGTAGCACAGATAAACAGGAAAATTCGGAATCGAACTTGAAACTAAAAACATGTCCAGATAACAAGAAAGATAGTTCCGGAAATCCCGAAAAGAAAACTGAAATGAAAACCGGATCATGTGATGGGTCAAAAAACCTGAAAATTGAGAAAGTGAAAACTGAAACCAAAGAAGAGGCATGCAGCGGAACAAAAAATTCCCGGAGCGAAGGATTAGAACCTGAAACCAGAAAAGAAGCTTGCAACAAGGAAAATAATCTGAAAAGCGACGACCTGGGAGCTCAAATAAAGATAGAAGGAACCAACTTTTCATACATTCCGGAGAATAAGGAGTTAAAACCTGAGATTAAATCAGGAAAAAGTAGCTGGAACAAACTGAAATTCATATTGTCATATCCCAGTTCCCTTCGCTCATTTTATACCACAAAAGAGAGCGTGAAGATAAACTATAAAGGTTCCGAAGACCTCAAAGGGCAAAAAGTGGACATATATCTTGTCAAAACATGCAGCACGAGTATTTCTGAAGAAGCTGTTAAAAATATTACGGACGGTACGATCAGCTTTGAAGATATCTTCATCAATAATCCCGAATTTTACATCCAGATCCCTGAGACTTTGAACGAAGGAGGAGACCTATCCCCTATGACTCTTGGCCCTCTTCCAGAAGGTAGTTACTGGGTAGTTGTAACGCTTGCCGAAAAAGAAACTAAAGCGTCTGAACCGGAAAAGACGATTCTTCTGGCACACTATTTCAAAGTTTTTGAATACGAATTGAAAGCCGCAGCTCCGCGTGCACTTGAAGAAGGCGAAAACTTAGAAGTCGACATGAGCCTGAAAAATGCGCCTGCTCAGAAAAACTATACCTACTGGGCTGTACTGATAAGAGAAGATGCCTGCGGAACAAGCACTGATATAGGCTCCAATACCAGTGGCATAAAAACCATTTCCGGGACTTTATTACAGGGACTCAGGCTTATAGAAGATTTCGGGCTCAATTCAACCGATTACGGGTCAGAAACCGGTAGAGACAAGTTTAAGAACGAAATCCAGGCCTTTATCGGAGAAAGCAATGGTACGATAATTATAGGTGAGGAAAACCAGAATATACTCTCTCTGACAACCTCCGATCTTCATCCCGGAAATTATCTTCTCTTTGCAGGCGCCTATGAAAATGACAAAGGCTTTACAGGCATAACCCAGAAAGAAGTATCCATTAATGAAGCCAGAAAATCGCACGGATCAAATAAAAAACAGGAATCAAACACCGACATCTCAACAGAGAGTCAGAATGCTTCCAGCATGAAAACCGAGCAGTTGGTTCTTGATACTGTAAACTCACTTAGGCTTGAGGGGCTCGAACCCCAGATTAGAGAAGAAACACTCCAGGCAGCAGCAGTCGTAAAGAACCCTTCTAAACTGGCTTCCTTCTTCATGGGTTTTGTGGGAACGCTTCTTATAGGGATTGCAATACTGAAAAGAAGGCGCTAAAGCCGAAAAGCAGGAAAAAAGGTTCAAGATCAGAGAGAACTACTGAAAAAAACGGACTGAAAAAAAGTACCTGCATATGGGACCATGAACTGCATTGCCAGGGCCGGGCATTGTAAATACCCAGACGAACCTCAAAACCCGGCCCTGGCGTGCAGCCGAAAAGTTTGAAGTTTCACTGCTGGATATATGTTTTCAAAACAGAAAACAGCTTATGCTGAAGTTCTGGGAAATGTATTTAATTCTACCCACCTTTTTATTAAATGGGGAGCATAAAATTGCTGCAGATCCACACCATGGGGGAGAGTACCATCGTTACGAAAGAAGAAGTGATTGAAGTTCTAAAGACCTGCTACGACCCCGAGATTCCAATAAACATTATTGACCTTGGACTTGTTTATGGGGTAGAGGTGAAAGGGGACCGTGTCCATATAAAAATGACTTTAACAATGCCTGGCTGTCCTATGGGAGAACTTATCGTAGAGAATATTAAGCGAAAGGTCGAGGCGATAGAGGGAGTAAAAGAAGCAAAGGTTGAGCTTGTTTGGGATCCAGAGTGGACTCCTGACAGGATTTCGGAAGAAGCAATGAAACGTATTACGGAGTAATTAGTATTGTGAATAATTGGTATTGTGAATAATCAGTATTACGAAATTATTACGAGATAAACACATTGTACAAAAAATACGGGGGAACTAAATATGGGAGATCAGGGTCTTACCGACATGCCAATGAAGATCAAACTGCCTGAGCCGGGTGCTGCGGGTAAAAGCCATATAGAGAAATTGCTTGCAAAGCGAAGGTCATTGCGCAGATACACTGAAAAAGGCCTGTCCGAAGTGGTCATTTCACGTTTTCTCTGGGCAGCTCAGGGAATAAGTTCAGGAGAGGGGTTAAGGACATGTCCTTCCGCAGGTGCTCTTTACCCTCTTGAAATCCATGCTGTAGTCGGAGAGGGAAACGGGCTTGATCCAGGGATTTACAGGTACGTTGCAGAAGAACATGCCCTTACTCAGAAAGTTCCGGGAGATATGAGAAAAAAGCTTGCAGAAGCAGCTCTTTCCCAGTCCATGATCAGTAAAGCTGCAGTTTCGCTTGTAATCTCTGCAGTTTACCCGCGCATAACAGGCAAATATGGAAAAAGAGGCATCCGGTATGCAGATATGGAAGCCGGACATGCAGCCCAGAACATCTACCTTCTCGGCGTGGAGCTCGGGATAGGCACCTGTTCTATAGGGGCTTTTGATGATGAAGAAGTAAAAAAGGTCCTCAAACTGCCTGCAAATGAGGAGCCTCTTTATATCATGCCGCTTGGCTATGTCTGACCCGCCCGAATTGCGCCACCCGAGTCCCGTCTCGGGAGGACGGTGTCCTTTTCGCTTCGCTCAAGAGGACTGATTTAGAAGTTATAGAGCGAGCTGAACTCAAGCAGACTAATTTATAAGTTGTAGAGTGAGCTGCGCTTAAGAGGACTAATTTAGAAGTTAATTAATTGGTTCTACTAATGAGCTGAGTTTGAGTATTGATTAAAACTCTTGACCTTACAGCAGTATTCAGCTATATTGCGTCATTCTTCTCCCGCTTGACGGAGGAGAGAAGTCTTTCTCAAAAAGAAGAAAATGAAAACGAGAAGTTTAATGAAAAACCACTGAGCAACTGTATGAATAAGTAACTGTATGAATAAAATAGAGTAGAAAGCTTCTCTAAAATACCCTTTTTGAGTTTCTTTTTATTACTACGGGAGCGCGGA
>DUGS01000089.1:2264-4021 GCA_013331265.1 Methanosarcina sp. | reverse complement strand
CTATCCGATCTCGTTATACAGTGCAATCCTGAACCGTGTGAAAGTAGATGGCTCAATAAATTTTGTCAGAGCTGGTTTTATCAAGGCATATCTACTCAGATTGAGCAGAGCTGGATTATCGAATTTAAAAAAGGGTTTGATTACCATGAGTTTAAACGAGGAGAATTCAAATGTGCCATACCGCCTTGGGAGGTTGTTTGCCGCTCTTGAAAAGGCACAGAATGATGCGAATAGAGAGATGAAGAGCACTATTAACAGCAAGTACTTCAGCAGTGCTTCATCAACGCCTGCCGTTGTGTTTCCTGTACTGTTAAAACTTGCACAACACCACATTGCCAGGTCCGAATGGGGTTTTAAGTCCAATCAGCTGATTGAACAGATTCTGGCAGGTGTGGATGAGTTTCCTACATACCTGAATCTTGAAGATCAGGGTATGTTTATGCTTGGTTATTATCATCAGCGTAAAGCTTTTTTCACGAAAAAAGAGGTTCCCTCAAATGAGAAGGTGTCACCATGAGCGAAATCATCAAGAATAGATATGAATTTGTACTGTTGTTTGACGTTGAGAATGGAAACCCAAACGGAGATCCCGATATGGGTAATATGCCCAGAGTTGATCCTCAAACCGGGAATGGAATTGTAACTGATGTCTGTCTCAAGAGAAAGATTCGAGATTATATCGATATCGTTAAAAAAGACGATTCAGGTTTCAATGCTGAAGGATATAATATATATGTTAAGTCTGGAGTGGTTTTGAATGATCAACATGCAATGGCATATAAAAGGATAAATCATCCACCGAAAGGAGAAAAAGAGTTAGCTGATCCAGAAGCCACACAGTTTATGTGTAATAATTTTTATGATGTAAGAACATTCGGTGCTGTAATGTCAACGGGTGTTAATTGTGGCCAGGTAAGAGGACCGGTACAGTTCAGTTTTGCCCGCAGTATTGACCCGATTTTCCAGCAGGAAGTAACGGTTACTCGTTGTGCCGTCACCAATGAAAAAGATGCAGAAAAAGGCCAGACTATGGGCAAAAAACAAATAGTGCCTTATGGGTTGTACCGTGCAGAAGGGTATATTTCCGCTCACCTGGCTAAAAAGACAGAATTTACAGAAGACGACCTGGAACTGCTCTGGGACAGCTTGGTCAATATGTTCGAGCATGACCATTCGGCAGCAAGGGGAAAAATGTCTGCAAGAAAACTTATCGTTTTCAAGCATAACAGTGAACTTGGTTGCTGCCAGTCTCATATCCTGTTCGACAAAGTTAAGGTGGAGCGGCTATCCCATGATATGCCTCCCCGCTCTTTTGGTGATTATAAAGTAACGATTTCAGATGACATCCCTAACGGCGTTGAATTAATCGAGAAGTTATGATAGAAAAGAAACATGCCGAAGACGAGCTTCTCTCGTTGTCCGGCATACAACATTTCCATTTTTGCAAGCGTCAATGGGCCCTAATTCACATTGAACGCCAGTGGGAAGAAAACCTTCAGACGACTGAAGGGCGCTTTCTACATGAGCGGGTGGATAATCCATTCCTTAAAGAATGCAGAGGCGACGTTGTGCTGTCAAGAGCATTTCCACTTGTTTCCTATCAACTTGGACTTTATGGCATGGCAGATGTCATTGAGTATATCCGTTCTGAAAACGGCATTTCTCTTACGGGTTATGAAGGTTTGTGGAAAATGCGTCCAGTAGAGTATAAAAGGGGCAAGCCTAAAATTGATGAGAGAGATGAAGTGCAACTCTGT
>DUGS01000089.1:0-2069 GCA_013331265.1 Methanosarcina sp. | reverse complement strand
GAGAGAGATGAAGTGCAACTCTGTGCACAGGCAATGTGCCTTGAAGAGATGTTTAATGTAACCATAAACTCTGCTGATTTTTATTATAATGAAATTCGGAGAAGAATTAAGCTCGAAATAACCGAAGAATTGAGAAATCTTGTTATCTCTTTGTCCGATGAGATGCATTATTTCTTCAAGAAAGAGCTTACTCCACCTGCCGAAAAATCCCGAAACTGCAAATACTGTTCTCTTGTAGATGTTTGCGTTCCGAAATTAACAAAAAAACTTGTTTCGGCCCGTAAATATGTCAGAAATCATGTGGAAGAGGCATGTAATGGTGAATGAAATAATCTAATTTTCCAGAAGTATATTTCCAGAAATAGTACTCTATTCAAACTTTCAGTTAATAGAAGGGATCTGTATCCATGAGAAAATTGCTAAATACATTATATGTCACAACCCCAGAATCGTATCTTCTCAGGGACGGGGAGAATGTTGTTGTTAAGGTAAAAGATGCTGAAACATTTCGTATTCCTATACATAATCTTGAGGGCATAGTTTGCTTTGCATACATGGGCGCCAGTCCCCAGTTGATGCAACTCTGTACTGACAATAAAGTTGGACTATCTTTTTTGACACCGAATGGAAAATTTCTGGCGCGTGTTAGTGGAAAAGTTAGAGGGAATGTTCTGCTACGTCGTACGCAGTATCGAAAAGCAGATAGTGAAGTAGATTCTCTGGATCTTGCTAAGTGCTTTATTATAGGAAAAATCGTTAACTGCAGGACTGTTCTTGGGAGAGGCATCCGTGACCACGGAGACGTGATTGATGTCAGTAAAATCCGTTCAGCTGATGATTTGTTGATAGATAACCTCAGGAACATTGATTCCTGTTTAAATTCGGATTCTCTTCGCGGCATTGAAGGAAATTGTGCAAAATTTTATTTTAACGTATTAGACGAACTCATTCTTAAGCAAAAAGACAGCTTTTTCATATTAAATAGAAATCGGAGACCCCCTCTTGATAATATGAATTCGCTGCTCTCTTTTTTGTATACGCTGCTTGCTCATGACGTTGAATCAGCCTTAGAAACTGTTGGACTTGATCCGTATGTTGGCTTTTTCCATACTGACCGTCCTGGAAGGCCCAGTCTTGCGCTTGATCTGATGGAGGAACTCCGACCTTTTATGGCTGACCGCCTTGCATTGAATATGGTTAACCTCAAACAGGTTAATGAAAAAGATTTTCTCAAGAAGGAAAACGGAGCTGTTCTTATGACAGAAGAAGGAAGAAAAGGGATACTGGCGGCCTGGCAGAAGAGAAAACAGGACCAGATTACTCATCCCTACTTAAATGAAAAGATCTCTGTCGGATTAATTCCATATGTGCAGGCAATGCTGCTGGCCCGTTATTTAAGGGGAGATATTGACGGTTATCCGCCATTTTTTATGAATTGAGGTGTTTTAATTGATGGTATTAGTAACTTATGACGTGAATACAGAGTCAGAAGGTGGAAAAAACAGATTGAGAAAAGTGGCAAAAAAGTGCGAAAATTACGGACAGAGGGTTCAGAACTCTGTGTTTGAGTGCCTTGTAGACCCTGCTCAGTTTGCAGAGCTTAAACATTCTTTATGTGATATCATGGATGAGGATAAAGATAGCCTTAGATTTTACTATTTGGGTAAAAATTGGAAAAATAGGATAGAGCATTTTGGTGCAAAAAAAGGGTACGATCCAGAAGGTTTATTAGTTGCATGATTCCGCGAACCTGTAGCGAACATTGATTTACCGGGTGGTTCGCGGGAAAATTTTGTTCATTATATTTATATTTTGTGACGGTTCATAGTAAAACTCGACAACGAGAATTTTTAAAAGAAGTTAATAAGTATAAACGAGAGAGTTTATTATCTAAATTAATTTGCTGTCGCACCCTTCGCGGGTGTGTGGATTGAAATTCCGATAGGGCTGTAGCAGCGTCAACGACTTCCGATGTCGCACCCTTCGCGGGTGTGTGGATTGAAATTTCTGAGCGCTGATTACTGCGAGCCCACGAACGTCGCACCCTTCGCGGGTGTGTGGATTGAAAT
>DUGS01000215.1:17777-17959 GCA_013331265.1 Methanosarcina sp. | reverse complement strand
GTGTCTCGGTCTATCGTGAGCCTGTAGATCTCAAAGGGTTCAAGGAGATGTTTACGGAAAACACTCCAAAAAATGCCGTCAGGAAGCTTATCGATAAATCTCTTCTCGAAACTGACCACAATGGTAATTATTGGCTCCATCCACTAGTTCAGGAATTCTCCTATGAAGATTTGAAAAACAAA
>DUGS01000215.1:16263-17616 GCA_013331265.1 Methanosarcina sp. | reverse complement strand
TCCTATGAAGATTTGAAAAACAAAAAAGAAGCTCACATGCTTGCAGTAAAATACTACCTATCTCTTCCACTACCCGAAAATCCAACCAAAAAAGAAGACCTTCAGCCAATAGTTGAAGCTCATTATCACTCATGTGAGGCTGAAGAATATGATCTGGCAGCATCCATGGTGTGGGAATTCAATATCCATTATCTTCTGGATTTATGGGGAAAGCCAAGAACACTGATTGAAATCTATGAGAAACTATTACCGAAAAATCACTTCAAAGATAAGCCAATACTCAAAAACAAGAAAACTCATAGATTTATTCTTGCAAGCATGGGAAATGCATACAGTCATCTTGGAGAGCCCAGAAAAGCAATTGAGTACTACGAACAAGCTCTTATAATATCTAAAGAAATCGAAGATAAGCAGGGAGAAGGGGAAGCCATTGGAAATCTGGGAAACGAATATAGTCATCTAGGGGAACTTAGAAAGGCAATCAAATATTATGAAAAGTCATTGAAAATTGCTAGAGAAAGGAGATCCAGATATGGAGAGAGTGCAGCCCTTGGAAATCTGGGAACAGCATACACTAATCTGAGAGAGCCGAGAAAGGCAATTGAATATTACGAACAGGCACTGGAAATTTCAATTGAAATTGGGGACAGACGTGGAGAAGCAATAACCTTTGGAAACATTGGAACAACATATAGGGAAATAGGAGAACCCAGAAAAGCAATTGAATATTATGAACAGGCACTTAAAATTGATGGAGAAATTGGGGACAAGAGAGATGAAGAGAGGAACTTGGAAAATATGGGACTAGCGTTCAGCCTTCTTGGAGAACACACAAAAGCGGTTGGATACTGTGAACAAGCACTCAAAATTGCTAGAGAAATAGAAGACAGAATAGGAGAATGTGAAGTTCTTGGGAATATGGGGTCAATATATTATTACAGGGGAAAATTCAGACAAGCTGTTGAATATTATAAACAATCCTCCGAAATAAATAGAAAAATAGGTGATAGATATGGACAAGCTGTCGATCTTAAAAATCTGGGTAACGCATACAGTGATCTTGGAGAGCCGAGAAAGGCAATTGAATATTACGAACAGGCACTGGAAATTTCAATAAAATTAAATAACGGGTGCGAATTGTCAGAGAAACTTATAATGCTTTGGATTGTATATTGTAATGCTAGTGAACTAGGAGAAAAACTTGGATTTTTGAAAAAATATCTTGCGATAGGTAAGGTAATTGATGATTCATGGATGATTGCTTTTTGCGAGCAGAAATTGAAGGAACTTGAAGGGTCTGATGACTGATTTTATATTCTTTTTTCAATCTCATGAGAAAAGCCGTTTGCTTCG
>DUGS01000215.1:7921-16119 GCA_013331265.1 Methanosarcina sp. | reverse complement strand
AAAGCCGTTTGCTTCGCAAACGGGTGGCTGCCGGGGGAAGATTTTCGATTTATTTTTCAAACAGCAGACACCTTGAAGATATTTCTTTTCAGGACCCCGGGCAACTTCACGCTCGACGAAGGAGAGCGGCCTTTCCCGCAAAGTTGGAGAAGGAACTGAAATTCCTGAGTTTTAGCAAATGAAGTTCTAAAATAAGTTGAAAACTGAATATTTTTCTTATAAACCGATATAAATAACAAAATAAAGTCCAAAAAGTAATTTTTTCAGAATATAGAATCCACTTTCCAAACAGGAAAAAAGAGCTTCGGCAAAAAGAAATGAGATGAAAATTTACAAACCAATAAGCTATTAAGTAATCAACCCCAAACTTTACCTGTTCTTTATTTCTAACTTGAATTTCTTAACAATCTTATTTTTGCTCAGCCAGAAAGGTGGAACTATGCCTCACATAATGGAATTACTTGGAAAAACAAAAGTTGTCGTAAAAGATGGAAAGGTAATCGAAGTAGGAGAGCCTGAAGTCGAATGGTGCCCCCTCTTTGCCAAAATCCGTGGGATCCAGAGAATTACCCCTGAAGAAGTCAAGAAAAATATGGAGTTCAGGATCAGCGATTTCGGGATGTTTACTGACAAACGCAGGCTGGAACTCGAAGACTTTGTAGGGTTCGGAGCATCGGAAGTTATGATGACGGGCCTGAGCAGAGGTTTACTTGATACAACCGTAACCGCCTGTGAAGGTGCAGGGACTGTGATTTCCAACAACCCAACCCTTGTACAGGGCATGGGCGGCAGGATGTCAGGCCTGGTCGAAACCGAGCCCATCGAAGGCATAATAAACGGTATTACCGAACGCGGCGGAATCGTGCTTGATCCCTCAACTGCAAAAATGGACCCTGTTGCAGGAGTGAAAAAGGCAGCAGAACTTGGCTACAAAAAGATTGCAGTAACCGTGGCTTTCGCGGAAACCGCAAAAGAGCTACGGAAACTCGAAGCCGAACTGGGACTTGATCTGATAGTAATTGNNGGGCATGGGCGGCAGGATGTCAGGCCTGGTCGAAACCGAGCCCATCGAAGGAATCATAAACGGAATTACCGAACGCGGCGGAATCGTGCTTGATCCCTCAACTGCAAAAATGGACCCTGTTGCAGGAGTTAAAAAGGCAGCCGAACTTGGGTATAAGAAGATCGCAGTAACAGTCGCATTCGCTGACACCGCTAAAAAATGCAGGGAACTCGAAGCCGAACTCGGGCTCGACCTTGTGGTTATCGCCGTACACGTGACCGGGCTTGACAGGGAAGAAGCCCAGGCTCTTGTCGAAACCTCAGACATAGCAACAAGCTGTGCATCAAAACCCATTAGAGATCTTGTAAAGCCTCTTGCTCAGGTCGGAACTGCTGTACCGCTTTTTGCCCTTACTCAGAAAGGGAAAGAACTTGTGATTGAAAGGGCAAAGGACATCAAAAGTCCGATTCTGATCAATACTATGGCTTTGCCGGTTTTGCCTGAGCATAAGCAGCCAAGAGATTTGAAATAAAAACAAAACAAAATCGGCTTTAAAGCCTTTACTACTTTTTTCTTTACTTTTCAGCCCTTTTTTAGCTTTTTATTCTCCCTTTTAGCTTTCCAAAGCTTTTTTTATAGTTTTTTGTTTGTTTTTCTCTTCTTTGCCTTCTTTAGATTTTGTTTTCAGGATGAACCACATTCCATGTATAAACCACATTCTCTATTTTCTACGATAAGATTATATTTTTTTAGACTTTATGGATGTTATATTTCTGAAAAACATTGCATGAATCTCCAGGGAGGATTAGATGACCGACATATCAGGTGACAGAGAGCCTATAACTACAACTCTTGAAGAGATGATTATCACAGAAAAAGACAGACTTTTACGCTTCATAAAAGAAAGGAATGATTACATCAAAAATCTACCTGAAATTGAAAAGAAAGCATTTATCGAGTCAATACAGAAGATAAAGGAAAGTGAGGACAAGATAGAAAGGCTACTCTTAAAGAAAGAAATCAAAAGAAGCATTGACGACCTTCTTTTCTCTTTTGAAGAACTACCTCTTTTCGGGAAAGAATACTGGTTTATGAAATTCACAGCCGATGACGGGTCCAGACGCCAGTTTTTCCTCACATTTGGCAGGAGCGCAGGGGATATCGAGGTCAATGGCAAGTATGTGGAGAACAGCAGGATAATAGACAACAAAACAGAGGGGTATTGCGTTTCCTGGGCATATGATGAAATGCAGAGAGGCATCACTGATGACCTTGGGGTCATTGAGGTAAAAGATGAGAGGGTCACCTGCATAAGTAAAGACATGAGAGCAGAATTCTATGGGTCCTTTCCGAAATATGTGCTTGATATTTCAAACAACGGTGAAATAATCTGCAGTCTGGATATAAAAGAGCCCGCAGATAATAACTATAACTCAGAGGTATCCGAACAATTCAGAGGTTTATTCGGGTACAGGCTTGCTAACCTGTATTTTGATTTCAAGGGCATATTGTTTGAGAAAGAGTTCTCAGGGAAATGTTATGCGCAGAAAGTAATTGTTGTAGGGCCTTTCATTCCCTGGAAATGGTCGAGAATCGTCTTCAGGAACGGATCAATTCTGACCTATTACATACCGAATATAGAGATTGGAGGAGTAGAATACAATATATACAACTCCATGGACTTCTATGATGCTGAGACCAGGAAGATGTACAGGTTCAAAAAGGCAAAAGTTAACGAATGCCCATCGGAAAAAGGGGATAAAAGGTGGGTTATTACCGCTGAAGAAGGCAGGGTGTTCATGGTCACGAAGAGCTACTGCAAAGAGTCCTTCAGTTTTACGAACAACTTCAATTTCAGGTATATAGAGAACCTTGTAGATGTTGTTGATTTTCAGGCCGAGACTGAGGATAGGGTTATAACATTGCAGGAGACCGGAAGCGGACTGGGCATGGTTGAAGATACTTCAGGATTCGTAATATAAATTCAAAAACACAGAGGAAAATACATTTTTTTGAGTGGATTTCTGACGGTCTAAAGTTCCACAGTTATATTGTTTACCAAACAGTACGGCAAAAATAGATGAGGAATAATTATCCTTAACTCGGCACAACGTTTGGATCGGAGAGTATCAAATATTTGCAGTACCTGACTTCGGAGCAGTAACGCCACAGCAATAAAAAAGTACAAAGGAAATTGCTACGAATTCCTGTAAGGGAGTATGTTGTCAAGCTCTCTTAAGTTAATAATGCAGGACTTACGCAGTTGTATGGTTTACTCGTATGGTTTGAAACTCTGAATTTATTATTTCGAACCTTTGGGTATCCTCTTTCAATTGAGAAAAAATTAACAATGTAGTGCTGTGTGATCAGGATTTTTCAAATTTCCCAGTATTTAGTAACTTTCTGTATTTTCCAGATAATCCGCATGTGCTATAGAAGATTTTGAAGAACCACTGTAACTGATGAGTAAAGCTGCGGCAAGCACAAGAATACATCCGGCAAGTGTGCCTGCTGAATGAGAAACTCCAAGGAAGACCAGATCAAAAAAGACACCTGCAACCGGCTCAATTAAAGCAAGCAGACTACCTGTTTGAGACTGAAGGTTTGCATAACCAATGGTCGTTAAGACTCCTCCTATACCCACGGAAACGATCCCGAAAACAGCAAGAGTGAATAGGTTTGGGGCAAGCAAAGAAAATGGAGTCTCAAAAGCAAAAGGTAACATTAAAAGACAGCTAATAGCAGTACTCCAGAAGGCAATCGCAAATTCAGAGTGGTCTCTTTTTAGAACCCTCACATTCATAATGATAACTGCAAGGACCATACCCGCAAAGAGTCCGGTTGCGATTCCTGTAAAATGGTTTCCGGAAAATTCAAGGGTACCGAACCCACCCTCAGGCTGGATTACCAGATAGACACCTGCAATTGCAAGCAAAAGGGCTGCAATACTTTCTTTCCCTATATTTTCTTTCAAAATGAAAGGTGAAGCCATCATTACGTAGATTGGGGCAGTATACTCGAGCAGGATAGCTATGGAGAAACAGGTCTCTTTTACGCATTGAAAATAAAAGAACATGTTTACCATGACAAATATACCCTGTAAGAGCAGGCGAAACTTTCTTTTTCCAGGTCTCAGTTCTCCAAGCCTGTTTGTTACCAGAAGATAAGTGAATATAAAAATAAGCCCGAAGAACAGGCGGTAAAATATTATTGAAGCTATGGGCAGGTTGTGAATACTGGCAAGAAATAAGCCTGTCATCCCGTAGAGAATACAACCAAGCAGCACTGCCATATGGGCGCCTTTTTTTACCTGGAACATAAGTCAGTAAAAAACTGATACATTTAAATAAGTTATCGAGTCAGAGTCTTTATGAATAAAAAAATTGTAATTTGTTTGTTCTTATTGGCTATTATCGCAGCTGGTTCCGGCTGCATCTCCAAGCCAGCTGCATCTGATGGAAATATTGATAATAATTCGGCTATCGAAGAAATAGAAGGACTCTGGCTTGGAACCCTTAAGGTTCAGGGTGGAATGGAAATAAGGCTTTTATTTAACATCTCTACCAGTCCTGAAGGCTCAGTTAATGCGACAATGGACAGCCTTGACCAGGGAGTAAAAGGAATACCCGTAGAAGTTGTCACTTATAAAGACGGTAATCTGCACCTGGGAGTAAAATCCATAAGAGGTGCCTTTGACGGGACACTCAAAGAGGACGGAAAAACAATCGAAGGCGAGTGGAAACAATCTGGATCTGCTCTTCCGCTTGTGCTTTCTTGCATAGATGAAACCCCTGACACACGAAGAGAACAGGACCCTGTGAAACCTTATCCTTATGACGAAGAAGAGGTTGTTTATGAAAATGAGGAAGCAGGAGTAAAGCTTGCAGGCACGTTAACGGTTCCGCAGTCTGAAGGGCCTTTTCCGGCAGTAATTTTGATATCCGGCTCCGGCCCACAGAACCGTGATGAGGAAATTCTAGGCCATCGCCCGTTCCTTGTACTCTCTGATTATCTTACTCGCCGGGGAATTGCCGTACTCAGGGTCGATGACCGTGGTGTTGGAGGGTCGACCGGAAACCTCTCGCAGGCAACTACGTTCTCGCAGGGCACTACCGAAGATTTTGCAGGAGACGTACTTGCCGGAATTGAGTACCTCAAAAGCCGCGAAGAGATAGACCCTGACAGGATCGGTCTGATAGGGCATAGCGAAGGAGGCTTAATTGCTCCGATGGTGGCAGTGAAGTCTCCTGATGTTGCATTCATCGTGCTAATGGCTGGCCAGGGAATTACCGGGGAAGAGATTTCGTACCTCCAGAGTGACCTTATTTCCAGAGCAGAAGGGGTAGACAATGAAACTATAGCCAGGAATAATGCGCTTATGAAAAGCATGTACTCTGTGATAAAAGAGGAACAAAATGATACCATAGCCGCAGAAAAACTTCGCAAACTTATAGTGGATGAGGTGGAAAACATGAGCGAAAAGGAGAAAATGAATTCAGGCTACTCTGAAGATGTCCTTGACGCTCAGGTTAATGCTCAGGTCCAGAATCTTATCTCGCCCTGGATGCGCTTTTTCCTTACATACGACCCCGTCCCTACCTTGATGAAGGTAAAATGCCCGGTCCTTGCTATAAACGGTGAAAAAGACCTCCAGGTACCTCCCAAAGAAAACCTGCAGGCAATAGAAGAAGCCCTTAAAGCAGGGGGCAACAGAGACTATACGGTAAAAGAACTTCCAGGTCTCAATCACTTATTCCAGACCGCTCAAACAGGGTCCCCATCCGAATACGCAAAAATTAATGAGACTATTTCGCCAGCGGCTCTTGAACTGATAGGGAACTGGGTTTCTGAACATACAGCTGACACGGAAAACAGACAATGAAGAGATAAGTATCAGAAATCCAGTGTCGTTCCTGTTACGTTCGACGAAGGAGAGCCTCCTCCTCTCATTTTTTCTTTTTTCTGCAGGCTGCCAGATAAGCTGCTGGTGAAGATGCCCATAAATATTGAAAACCATTCCAGTCTTCATAGTTTTCCCGTCCTCAAATTAAATTAAGTTATCAGTGAAAATATATTTAGGGCATAAGTATCAAGGAAAAACCAAATAATCATTGAAAAAATTAATAAAGAGAGGCACCATTAAACATATAAAAAATTTCTAGAGGCCATAGAACAAAATTATTGAGGACGTCCTTCACATGAAGCGAAAATTCAAATCTGGAAACAACTATCTTGTTTTGTATGACTGCGGAACTGCCCTCCTACACAATGGAGATTCTTCTCCTGTTAAATGCGATTATTACGAAAATGGAAACCTCATAACAATCAGGTTAGAGGGGGATACAATGCAGATGAGGGTAGAGGAAGGAGGTATTAGTTCGATAATAGGTGATAAATGGGAGGAAGTTTATCCTTTTGAGGTTTAAAGGTAAAGGTTGGTAAGGTAAAGGTTGGTAAGGTAAAGGTTGGTAAGGTAAAGGTTGGTAAGGTAAAGGTTGGTATGATGGTATCAATTACTTACAATCTGGGTTTTCCTTAAATGGTAATATGTTAATTCTTAAAATGGTAATATGTTAACCCTCTCCAAAATCGAAGACATAAAAATCAAAAATTGTTCCAAATTCAAGATTTAGAGACGCATTTTTGAGTTATGGGATAGGCTCAATATTTATATAATATGGATGGTTTAATAGTTTTATGTGAACCAGTGAACATCACTGTTTTTTGGTGTTTAGCTACGGAGTAGTTTCTATTCTTAAGCCAAACAGACCGAATATTGAGTAACTATAAAAATTTATATAGAAATTTATTAATCTTTTTTAATATAACTGAAATCATTACTACCTGTTTAATCTACCTATCTAATGTGCGGAGATACTATTAAGATAATCTGGCATTTAAATAGAATCTGGCTTTTAATCTTCTGCTTGCCGATATACTCACGAATCATTACTTATTAAGAAATGAAAGGAAAAAACTACTGAAGGGAAGAAATCACGAAACAGCAAGACTATCAAAAACGTACCTGGAAATCGAGGAAAACAAATGCAGTTTAAGCCTACAAAACATAAGAATCTAGAATATTTCGCTGCTTGGGATAAAAAGATCGAAAATACGTGGATGAGTATGCTGGCAGACATGGCAATTCCAGTTATTATTTTTTTAGTGTTGAATATTTTTACAATTGCCATACTGGTCAAGTTGAACATATATAACTTAAGTTTCTAACATAACTTAAATTTCTAACTTTTTTATTAATTTTTGGTATATAATACATAATTGTTGCTGTGTGCATCAGCGCAACTTTGATTAAAATGAGAGAAGCTGCAAACAGATAAAGATCTCTCTAATATCAGATCTCTCTAATATCAGATCTCTCTAATGTCAATGTAATATATTTTATTAACTTAAATTTTATTAGCATTTATTTATTTATTTATTTATTTATTTATTTTTATTACATGCAGACTTACAGGGCACAGTTACAGGGGGTAAATAATTGCTTTCGGAAACACTTACAAAAGTTGAGAATACCAGCCAGAAAGACCTTGATAAGGAAATTCTGAGAGCCGCAATGATCGCAGAACTGGACGCAATCAATCTATATGAACAGATGTCAAACCTGACAAAAAATAAGGAAATCCGCACAATTCTGCTTGATCTCGCAAGACAGGAAAAGGTCCATGTCGCCATGTTTGAGACCGTACTCCTACAGGCTGATGAGGAGTTTTTAATGATTTACGCAGATTACTCACTTGCCAGAAAATGAACTAAGAACAGTTAAATAAGAATAACAGAAAGCGAACTTTTTGATATTTAACTTTTTGATATCTTTTAGAAAATATTATGTTTTCGTATATATTTTCCAGGTCCTTTTTCGTGTGTTTCTTTTCAAGCTTTGCCGAATAATCATTTATACCCGGCGCTGACATATTTTCTATTGATCTTCCATGCTTGAGGAATATGCTAAGAAAAGGGATTTTAGAAAGACTTCCGAACCCCCTGTTATGGGGGATGATAAAAGTTCCGGCAAACCTATTTTTGTGGTTCAGCGCCATAATGCAACCAACCTCCATTATGATTTTCGCCTAGAGATGGACGGTGTCCTTAAAAGCTGGGCAGTCCCTAAAGAGCCTCCGAAAAATGCTGGCATCAAAAGGCTTGCTATCGAGACTGAAGACCATCCGCTCGGATA
>DUGS01000215.1:7344-7737 GCA_013331265.1 Methanosarcina sp. | reverse complement strand
GACTGAAGACCATCCGCTCGGATATGCAGGTTTTGAGGGAGAAATTCCTGAAGGGGAGTACGGAGCCGGTATGGTTGAGATCTGGGACAAAGGTAATTTTGAGCTTTTAAAACGTAATGAAAAAGAAATTGTTGTAACGCTTCACGGGGAAAAACTTGAAGGGGAGTACGTACTGATAAAGACAAAGTACGGAAGAGAGAATAGAGGATGGCTTTTTTTCAAGAAAAAAGCCGATTAAACCGCTGAAAAGTAATTGATAACAGAAATTAAGGCAGGAGTGTTTTAGTCAACTTAAAGGTAAACCGGCAAAGTTACGGAAGAGAAGGTAAAAATGAGAATTATTGGAAAAATCAACGTATATTTATATGATTGAGGATTGGCTATATACTTACT
>DUGS01000215.1:3686-7175 GCA_013331265.1 Methanosarcina sp. | reverse complement strand
TTGAGGATTGGCTATATACTTACTTGAGGATTGGCTATATACTTACTTTAACTTCTGCACATGTGGACATATTGCTTTATCTGCATAAGATAGTTATTCTTTGTATTTTGCGAAGCATTTATATTAAGCAGCCATTTTAATATCGTATCATTCTATTCCAACTCTTTAACTTATAAATAATATTAAACTCTATAATTCGGGTAAAATAGCCTGAATTCAGGTAAAACAGCCTGATATCTTGAATAATGCTATATACTTATATATCTACAGGAAATGGGCTTTCGACAAGCAATTTATCCTCCCACTTTCTATTTCCGTAAAAAGGAGGCCTTAGGCATTACAAAACATATAAACGCCTGTGCACTGGACAACAGACAGACTGAAGAAGTAAATCTTGATGATCCCTATACCGTGCCTTACAGGGGCATTTATGCGGTCTGTGACGCTAAAAACGAATATGCGGAGATTATCGAACACTCCAACTGCTACAGCGGGGCAGCCTGGTCCCTTTACCATTATGCAAAGGCTCCCCTTATCCTGAAGGCCCGTTCAACGGGAAACATGATCCGTTATTTCATGAAAACCGGGGCTTCAAAACTCGAACTCAAACCCTCGGTTGCAGCCGCAGGTATCGAATCCGTGATAGTGCAGGGGGATGAAGTGGAGATCACCTATGCAGGGTTGGGAGGCGGAGGCGTTGGTGCAACCCGCTGCAGAGCATTTGCTGACGGGGTCCTGCGCTACAGAATTTCCGAATCCGGAGGAGAGCGCTGTGCAAAGGGCACTGTTGTGGTTCCACGCAGGGACCGCGTCCTTATAGGTATAGATGATACAGACTCCAAGGATATAGGAGCCACCTGGACCCTGACTCACAATATCGCAAAAGAACTGGACTGTCAGGAAGCCGTTTATCTCTCCCATGCCCTTGTCCAGCTCTTCCCTGTCCCTGAAAAGACCCAGAACTGCATGTCAACGGTCCTGGAGTTTGGCTGTGTAGACAAAAAAGCAAAGTCAAGGCTGGTCAATTCTTTTAAAAAAGCCATTGAAAAATACAGCGCATCGAAAGAAACAGGGCTTGTAGTGTTATCTGATTTTTACGCAAAAGGGCTTTACTCGTACAGCAACCGTTGCCGGACAGAACGAGTTTCAAAGGAGTATGCCCTGCGCTGCGCTGAAGAAAATAATGTGGAAGTCCTGCTTAACGGCAATGGGGTAATAGGTGCTCTTGCCTCCCTGCCCTGGTTCGGAAGGCCCGAAGAATCCATTGTTTCAGGAACAGAGATAAAGCCAATGATAATGGAAAAAACCAATTAAACACTGCCGGAATATACCAAAACTCCTATAATTCCCGGAAGGGTGGGTCAACTTGAACGAAGAAACAGCAATATGTAACGGGTTTGAAGCCCTTTATCTTGCAGCCGTTGACAGTGACGTCACACTTATAACAGGAGTTCCCGGATATCCTGTTACCTCCCTGATGGAACTTTTTTTGAAAACAGAGACTCAGTCAACTAAAACACACACTTTAACTTACAGAGCCAGCTGGCTTACAAATGAGAAAGTTGCGCTGGAAATGGCTCTTGGAGCCTCGGTTTCTGGTAAAAGGGCTCTTGTGCTTGTAAAGCATGTCGGCATGAATCTCCTTTCCGACCCGCTTATAACCTCAGTTACACACACCATAGGGGCAGGACTGGTAATCATTGCAGGAGACGACCCAGGTGTAAAAGGCTCTCAGAACGAGCAAGACTCCCGCTGGTACGGCAGAATAGCCGAGGTTGCGGTATTTGACCCGAGTAGCCCTGAGGCTGCCTACCGAACGCTCAGGAGGGCTTATGAGCTTTCGGAAGAGAGTCGCATTCCGGTCATAGTAAGAGTAACCGCAGGTCTGGAAAAATGTAAAGGAAAAATCGAACGCTTTCCTGTGGCTTCAGCTCCTCACCCCGAATTTGATCGTTCTATCTGGAAGCTCCGGATGATGGAAAAACACCAGCATTTTCACTCTAAAGTTTATCCGATGCTTGAAGAAGAAGCCGAGAATACCGACCTGAATGAAATAAGAAAAGGGGTTGAGCGGACCAGAGGAGCCGAAAGGATAGGAATCATCTCTTCGGGTTTTGCATCTGCGCTTGTAGAATATGCATTGAAAAAATCAGGCAAACATAAGGAAATCTCTCACCTTGTCCTCAACCTTGTAAACCCAATTCCCATGAAGAAAATCGGAGCTTTTCTGAAAGATAAACAGAAGGTACTGGTAGTTGAAGAGTCCGAGCCTTTCATAGAAGAGCAGATCCGGATTTCAGGCAACATCTGCGGCAAAAAGACAGGACACCTCCCATACGGACAAATAACACCTGAAGATATCGAGGTTGCCCTTGAGCACATTGAAGAAGAAAAGGTCTCAAAACCTGCGGATTTCAAACTTATTGAATCCAGAAAGAAAGGCAGGGCTTCAATCTGCGAAGACTGCCCCTATCTCCCACTCTACAATTTTCTCCGCATACCTGATGTCAGGATCGCCGGGGACATGGGATGCTCTGTCCGGAGCGCCCCCGAACCTCTTACTGCAGTTGATGTTAGCTTTGCACTGGGTTCGGCAATTTCAGTTGCCTGCGGCTTTGAGAAAAAAGGCATAGCCGTAATAGGGGACTTTGCCCTTGCACATTCCGGCATCCTCGGGCTCTTAAATGCTGCAAGCGAAGGTTATGAAGTGCTTGTCCTTGTGCTCCAGAACGAAGTTGCAGCCATGACAGGGGGGCAGAAAGTTCCTGACCTCAGGAAAGTGGTGGAAGCAATAGTTCCTGATGTCTCAGTTTTCGATATGGATGACGAGAACGGAAAAGAAGGCAAAGATTGGAAAAAACAGGACAAAAGTAAAGCCGGAAAGGGGGCAAGGAGTGAAATAAAAAAGCAGTCCTCTGGCCCAGAACTTTCGGACCTTATTACAGAAAAACTCGCCCTTCCGGGCATTTCAGTCATTTTTATAAAAGGCATGTGCAGAAAATATTGAGGTCGCGATAATATTGAGGTCGGATAAGAAATTGTGAAACAAGCTCATTATTAAAAAGAAAAAAAACGTTATTTATTCATTTTTATTTCTTCATTTGTTTTCTTTAAGAAGATATTTAAGTAGTATTTATTGTCTTGTGTACACCATTATCGAGTTTTTATCTTATTAATTTCTGTCTTTTCTCTACATTATTTAGTTTCTATTTTTCTTTTTTCTTCATGGAAAAGACTGCTCTCCTGCGTCGAGCTTGACAAAGGCGGTTCTGTAAAGTGAATAACATTTTACGGGTTAGAGAATGTATCTTATCCCAAGAAGGGGTTTTAAATTCACATCGTATCTTAAACACCGCCAGCTTGCCTGGCGGCCCTACCCAAAAAGAAACAAGAAGTAGAAAGGAGTAAAAAGAAACTTAAAAAGAACGTTTTCAGGTAAAAAAGTTATATTTATTCGTTTTGACAATGCTTTCCGGCTAATTCAGCTAC
>DUGS01000215.1:0-3489 GCA_013331265.1 Methanosarcina sp. | reverse complement strand
TTCTTTGGCTTTCTTCTTTCTCTTATTTTTTATTGCGGGAAAGGCCGCTCTCCTGCGTCGAGCGTGACAAGGACGGTTCAGTATAGCTAATAATGTTGTATGGTTTAGAAGACCAGAAATATTTGTAACTTAGTCAGCTTGAGAGAAGTTCACTACTACTCGCCATAAATTAGTCCTCTTGAGCGAAGCGAAAAGGACCGCGGGCTCCCGAATCGCAATTCGGGAAGCGGAATCAGGGAAGAGAAATTTGGATATTCATAAAAATTATATCAAAGTCGTATCAATTATAATTTTATTTCTGAATGAAAAATAGTCAACTCTTTTCTTTGATAATTGTTCACTTTTTATTGTAAAACTAAATATATTTATACATTTTTTTACAGATTACGTTTT
The DNA here is from genome assembly GCA_013331265.1 of Methanosarcina sp. Taxonomy (GTDB): domain Archaea; phylum Halobacteriota; class Methanosarcinia; order Methanosarcinales; family Methanosarcinaceae; genus Methanosarcina; species Methanosarcina sp10923u. The sequence continues at coordinate 3,096 of DUGS01000215.1, read as the reverse complement.
TATTGAGTTTTCAAAGTTCTGGGTTATTCATATTTTTCCAAATCCTGAGCCGCAGTTTTTATATGATAGCTTCAAATTGGTTCGAAGTTTAACAAAAGAATAAATGGTTTGTGGAAAAATAAATAACCAAAGAGAAACAATTCTTAATGGGAATTAGGGTACATTTCAATGTCTTGTACGAATAATTTGAATATTTTAGATAATAAAATGGGAATTATAGGGGAGAATAAATTTGAATCGAGTATTCCAGATTTTGCTTATGGTGGGGGTTCTCTTGCTTATTGCGGGTGCACTTCTTTGTATAACCAGAGATCTTCTTCTCTTAAGTTCGGGAGCTGTAGCTGCATTATTCATAATTTTGCTTTTTAGAATGGATCCTCTTAGCCCTCACGAATAACAGGGAAAGAGAGAGCCTCTCTTTTTTATATTTGAAAAACTCAATTATTTTACGTTTGACTTATTTTTTACTGGTTTTGCCCGAGGTATAGGTAATGAATCACAGAATCAGATTAGCATCTGTCTACCTGATGCTTTTGCTCTTTGTCTTTTTTGCGGGCTGCTCTGGTCAGAATTCAGAGCAGGACGCGCCCGGCTACGCCGCAGATATACTCAAAACAGAAGCCGTAACTTACTCAGGAGTTCTTGGTCAGAGTGCCTCCCTGCCGATAAACTATAGCATGGAAGCCCTTGATGTCGAGTTAAAAGCGCCTTCTTATGAGCTGCCCCTGCAAAGGGATAAAATCTCCAACTATGGGAACTTTTCCGGAAAAATTACTCTGAACGAGTCTGACCTTAAACTTCTGGAGAGCAATGGTTTTGTGGTAATAGAAAACCCTTACAACTCTGCAGAAGAGGATATAACTTCAATGTACGTGACCCTCAAAGAAGAGGAAATTCCTGTTTTTATTACAACGGATTCTCTTTTGCACCTCTATCATATACAGTTTGATGAGACCCTGCGCCAGATAGAGGAAAAGGAATTTTACGATGCCCTCTGGGAGACTGACCTTGCCATGCTGAATGCCTCAGTCGAAGAGTACAACAGCGCTTCAGGGGAGGAAAAGGAAGCCGCAAGGAGAAATGCAGCCTATTTTGCAGTTGCAATGAGCCTGCTCCAGCCGAAGCCCTCACAGGTACAGGCAGCAGAAGACTCCTACGACTTTGTTGATGAAGCTCTTTTTCCTGCGGGTTCGGCAGAAAAATATCAGTTTGAGATCCCTTCATTCGTGAAAGAAAATGTTGAAGCCGAACTTGCCTTGATAGAAGCACAAGAAGGTTTTGCTACCTCTCCGATTTTCCTGTACGAGGAGGACTATTCCCAGTACGTACCTAGAGGCCATTACACCCGCTCCGAAAAATTGCAAAATTACTTTAAAGCCTTCATGTGGCACGGCAGGATGAGCATGCTTCTTAAAGGTGAACTGATAAAGTCTGAAGACCCGGAAAAAGAAGCCCGCATCCAGACCATCCAGGCAAGCCTGATCGCTTCCCAGCTCGAAAAAGAGCCTGAGCTTCTTAAAAACTGGGACCGGATATACGGGGTTACGGCATTTTATGTGGGCTTTTCCGATGACCTGGGACCTTACGAATACATGGAAGCAATGGACCATGTCTTTGGCAATGGAGAACGGGAGTTTAATGAAACAGCGGTAGGTGAGTTAAAGGCCATACTTGCCGAAAACCAGGGCCCAAAGATCTATGGAGGCACAGGAAACTGTGTCCTTGGGCCGCCCTTCACCCCTGAGCAGGCTGACGACTGCCTTGAAAACACAACCGGATTCCGTTTCATGGGGCAGCGCTTCATCCCGGACTCTTATATGTTCTCAAACCTCGTTGGAGCCTATACAGGAGAATATCAGGGAAAGAGGGAAGAGCCCTTTACTCTCGTAATCTCAGGAGCAGGAAGGCCTATAAGGGGTTTCCCGCGCGGGCTTGATACGATGTCTCTCCTTGGTTCGGAAAGGGCTGTTTACTGGCTTGACGAGCTGAACGATTCAAGTTATGAAAACTACACCACCCAGTATGAAGAACTTGATTCGGAGTTTTCAAACTTCAGCGCAGCCGAGTGGAACAGGAACCTTTACTGGTCCTGGCTCTATTCTCTCCAGCCTCTCCTGAAAGACTATGGAAACGGATACCCGACCTTCATGCAGACCGATGCCTGGCAGGACAAAGAATTGAGCACCTCTCTTGCTTCCTGGACTGAACTGAGGCACGATACTATCCTCTATGCCAAACAGAGTTACACTATAGTTGAAACATCTATGCCCATGCCCCCTGAAGAAAAACCGGTTGTAGGCTATGTTGAGCCAGTCCCAGACTTTTACGCCAGGCTGCTCGCCCTAACGAAGATGACGACTCAGGGCCTGGACGAAATGGGCGTTCTTGATCCTGTTTCAAAAGCAAGACTAAACGAGCTTGAAGGCATCCTTTCGAGGCTTCAGGCAATCTCGGAAAAGGAACTCGAAAATAAAGAGTTGACAAAGGAAGATTACGAGTTCGTCAAGAACTTCGGAGACCAGCTTGAAGGCGTCATAGCCGATGTTGATGAAAAAGCCAGGAAAACTACCGTCGTGGCTGATGTCCATACTGAAGGAAACACGGAAACCGTGCTCGAAGAAGGAGTCGGGTATGTCGACATGCTCGTAGTTGCATATAAGCTTCCAGATGGCAGAATCCTTATGGGAGCTGGACCCGTGATGAGCTATTACGAGTTCAAACAGCCCATGTCCGATCGCTTGACCGACGAAAAATGGAGAGAAATGCTGGAGACAAAACAGCCTGAGAGGCCGGAATGGGCCTCCACTTACATTTCTTAATTTTTATTTTAAAATCGTATAAAGTGATATTGAAAAGTGATATTGAGGGATAAAAGAAGGCAGCGTGATATTGAGGGATAAAAGAAGGCAGCAAAATGTCGGGAGAGCGGGATATGAGAGAAACATTAATTTTTCTTTTGATGCTTCTATTTATTTTAGTTCGATTTTTTAGTAAATTTCAGAATTAGGTTTCTCGTCAAGAGGTCTATAAAATCAAATTGCGTGCGGCCACCCCATCCTTTAGAGGCTGTCCGACAATTATCTCAGTTAATTGAGG
>DUGS01000034.1:314-6904 GCA_013331265.1 Methanosarcina sp. | reverse complement strand
ATCCCGATGCTTGAGACTCCTCCAATTGATGCGGTCACAAGGGCCAGCAAAGCAATGGTCGAAATTGCAGGCGTAGACGGCATATAGATCGGGGTCGGCGACCCTCTGGGTATGCCGATCGCACACATAATGGCTTCCGGTATGACTGGAATGAGAGCAGCAGGAGACCTTGTTGCAAGGATGGAATTCTCTAAGAACATGAGGATTGGAGAAGCAAAGAAATACGTCGCAAAGAAGCTCAATGTCGATGTCATGGACCTCTCAGACGAGCACGTTATGCGTGAACTCCGTGAGGAACTCAACATCGGTGTAATAACATCCGTACCCGGCGCAGCAAAGGGCATTGCAGCAAAGATGAACATCGAAAAGTTGCTCGACATCAAGATTAATTCCTGCAATCTCTTCAGAAAACAGATCCAGTAAAGAAAAAGTCACTTAAAAAACGGTCACTTAAAAAACGGTCACTTAAAAAGTAAACTACTGAAGGAGTATCAGGTATAACCCTGCATTCTGGGTATATGCCTGCCTCCTTCTATATTATATTAAACTTTACAGGGCGGAAAACTGTTCTATATAACAAATTCGGAAACAGTATTGACTGATAATAGCTCTTGAGGCCTTTAATGGATCCTAAAGTTCTTCATTGATAATGACAACTATCTCTTGCTGCACTTTTCATTTTCCTCTTTAATATTTTTGATTGAATCTCATTATAGATCAAATTTTATTTTTATACAGTCTTTTTTCTCGTTTTTCTAATCTGCAGGTTTTTCTTCCATACATCAATAATGTTAATCCTGATCTCCACACAGCTTGTTTTCAGCCAGGTTGTTCTTTACTTAGCTTCTTTTTAATGACTTAACCTACTATATACGATAAATTTATATATTTATACGTGCTTTTATTCTTTGGTAAATCAAATTTACTTGATTTGCCTAAAAAAAAAGTGCCATTTTTAAGTCTCTGTAATTCTGCAGACTCCTGTGAAGATTTGCCTTTGAACCTCCATTATTTTTTTCCTTTTTTGTCTCCTTGAGTCAATTCTCTCTTTTTTGCCCTTTCTTTTTTTCATTGCCAGCCCAAAGTTTATTAGTCGATACGATAATTATGCAGAAAACCCAATCTGTAGATGTATGCATGAAAAGATCCTGATTTCTTGTTCTCATACCTGACTCTACAGTTACCCAAAATTCTGGTGAGAATTATGGCTGACACAATTCACTGGGCAGACGTTATAGCCGGAGACGTGTTAAATAAGAGTGACAAACACCTTGTTGCCACAGGAATCACTCCCTCAGGACATATCCATATAGGCAATATGAGAGAGGTAGTGACTGCTGATGCTGCTTATCGAGCTCTTCTCGATAGGGGAGCAGATGCCCGTTTTATCTATATTGCAGACAACTACGACCCTCTGCGCAAGGTTTATCCTTTCCTTCCCGAAAGTTATGCTGAACATGTTGGAAAACCTATTTCCGAAGTTCCCTGCCCATGTGGGGAATGTGCAAACTATGCCGAGCATTTTCTGAAACCTTTCCTTGAAGCTCTAAGGCGTCTGGGTATCAACCCTGAAGTCTACAGGGCAGATGAAATGTACAGGGCAGGGATGTATACAGAAGCGATAAAAACTGCCCTTGTAAAAAGAGATGAAATTGCAAAGATCCTTGAAGAGGTTTCAGGCAAAACCGTGGCTGATGAATGGAGCCCCTTCAATCCTCGCTGTAACGAATGCGGGAAAATCACAACCACAAAGGTAACGGGGTTTGACCCGAAAGCCGAAACTGTTGATTATGTCTGCTCCTGCGGGCACTCAGGGACAGTCCCTATGGCAGGAGGGGGTAAGCTTACCTGGAGAGTGGACTGGCCTGCCCGCTGGGCTGTGCTTGGAGTAACTGTCGAGCCTTTCGGAAAAGATCATGCCTCAAGAGGCGGCTCTTATGATACCGGAAAGCGGATAGTCCGGGAAATCTATGGGCACGAGCCGCCTTATCCTGTAGTCTACGAGTGGATAATGCTTGGAAAGCAGGGGGCAATGTCTTCTTCCACGGGAGTTGTTGTCTCTATTTCGGATATGCTTGAGGTCGTGCCTCCTGAAGTTCTCCGCTACCTGATCATACGCACAAAGCCTGAAAAGCATATTCAATTCGACCCAGGGCAGCCTCTTCTCAACATGGTGGACGAGTACGAGAAGCTCAGGGAGAAGTTCCGGGATAATGACCCGTCCCTTGGGGACTTTGAAAAGAGAATCTATGAATTGTCCAGGGCTACCGGTATCTGCCATCCTGAAATTCCTTTCAAGCAAATGGTGACTATTTTCCAGGTTGCCAGAGGAAATTTCGAGCAGATCCTGCAGATAGTGAAGCGCTCAGGCTTTTCAATTGAGGATGAAAAATGCATCCGGGAACTTGTGGATAATGTATCAAGATGGCTTGAACTCTATGCCCCTCCGTTTGCGAAATTCAGCGTAAAAGAAAAGGTGCCCGTACAGGTGGCAACCCTTTCTGAACTCCAGAAAGCTTTCCTTGGGTCGTTTGCAGACCTTATCGAAGCAAAAGGCAAAATCAGCGGAGAAGAATACCATATGCTGGTTTATTCCGCAAAAAATGAAGGTTCTGAGCTGAACCGGTTGATTGGGGAAAAATTAAATATGCAGTCTCCACAGGTAGGCCCTAAAGACCTTTTCAAAGCAATTTATATCTCAATTCTCGGGCAGAGCTCGGGACCTAAAGCTGGCTGGTTCTTATCTTCTTTTGAAGAGGACTTCCTGATAACTCGTTTCAGGGAAGCTTCAACATACAGCCCTGAGAAGCGAGCCTGAAAAAAGGCACGGCAGAAATAAGGGAGATGGATAGGTCAATGGAAAGCCCTTCAGTTTCTTCAAAAACGCACTTTCTTGCCTGGGATAAGGAATATGCCCATCTCAAATGGGGAGGCCCTGCATCTATAAGGAGCCTTAAGGCTTACCTTGCCCCGGGAGTGAGAATTCTTGATGCAGGCTCAGGGAACGGGAGGTACCTTGGAGAGCTTTCAAAGCATTACGATGTTATTGGGGTTGATGTTTCTTTAACGGCTCTTTGCAGTTCCCGCGCGCAGCTTGCAAGAAGCCACAGGTTTGCAGAACACGTTGGGGCAAGTGTGCATACCCTTCCTTTCAAATCCGGGTCATTTGACGGAATAATCTGTTATGGGGTACTCCAACATCTTTTTAAAGAAGAACGGGAAGTTGCTGTCAGGGAATTCTCCCGTCTGCTCAACAGCGGCGGTTTTATTTTTTTCGAGGCTTTCGGCTGTGAAGATATGCGCTGTGGAGGAGAACCTTCAAACCCTTTTGAAGAAAAAACTTTTGCCCGGCAAAACGGTATAATTTACCATTATTTTACCGAAGAAGAGGTAAAGGAACTTTTCTGCGGATTTGAAACCCTTGAGCTGAAAAACATAATAAAAGAGAAAATTTTTAGAGGGAAATCTTATCAACGGCATATGGTCAGGGGAGTTTTCCGGAAACTTTGATTTTGATTCCGATTTTTTCTGAACCTTTTAACTCCCTTCTTCTGCCGTTTCAGATCCTCTACACGACTTTATTAATTTTCTATTTTCATACAAAGGCTATCTTAAGGTAATTGAGCACGATTATCACAAGGGCTCCAAAAATTCCTCCGATTGCACAGATCAGGACTGCTATCCAGGTGATTGCTATTTCAAGTCCCAGCAAAAACTTTGCTACGATCAGGGTTAAGACCCCAAGAACTGCATTTACTGCAAGGCTGGTGGCAGTCTTGAGGACCTTATACAGCACAAATGCTGCTATAGCTGCCAGAATCAATACTAAGATTTCGGTAAATTCAACTACCATAAATTATACATAGGGTTCAAATTATTTATATTTATCACTGAGTTTTATGAAACAGTTATGACATTTTAAAAATTTATATCAAATGTGCTTGAAAATAGCTTCTGACCTCTTTTATTTAAGGAGAAAACGCCATTTTAAGGCGCTTTTTTCCTCAAAGAGCCAGGATATATCCAACAATAATTTCTTTAAGTGCTGTCTTGTTTGAATATGTCCTGACCTCCATCAAGGGATCAGGGTTACCGAGCACCATTGCAGAAACTACCGCATCAGGTCTGTGAAGGCAGAGAACCGGGATTTTCCGGGCAAGCGCCCTGCATATTTCATAGCCCACACCCGTGGACGGTACTGTCACCTCTGCAATAAGTGCATCGCTTTTTGCAAGCAGACCCATATCTCTATCATAAATCTCCTGTTCAGTCATTTTTGATTCTTTTTCTTCAAGCTCAGGGTCTGCAACATGCCAGCTGAGCACTTCCGCTCCTGCTTCTCCGAGGGCGCCGTACATAAACCGGTATGTCTCAAGTAACTGTCTTCCTCCCCGGATTGAGCCCGAAAGGAAAATTTTCGGTTTTTTCTGTCCAGGAAATATGCTTTTTTCCATTCCTTTTCACCTCCCTTAACCCCTTACTGCACACCCCTGAAGTAATGCCCTGTGGTAAACCCCTTTCCCAGGTCCTCACATTTTTCCTTTGCCCTGTCTCCGGTCTTATAAGCGTCAATAGCTTTTCTGTATTTTTCCGTAATCCTTTTGATTTCTTCTGCATCGTCCATTCCCAGTGTCTCGATCCTCAGGCTTGAAATCCCGCTTTCGATAAGTGAAGGGACATATTCAAGCATGCAGAGGGATCTTGAGTTCAGGAGATGAGTCCTGCACTGGTAGTCCATGAACAGGGGAAACTCGTAATTCTTCTCATCAACCAGCTTAAAGTTTCCTGAACTACAGGGAGCACTGCACTGTTTTCCTCCTTTCCCGAGAAGCCCGCCTGCAAGGCAGTGTTCGGATTCCATCAGTTCGAGGCGGCCGTGCACAATGCATTCTGCGGGCCCGTAAGAAGCCACTTCTTTGATCTCTTTAAGCGTCAATTCGGGAGAAAGGACAGCTATTTCTGCTCCTTTTTCCAGAAGGAGGGCAAAGGTATAACCGTTATAAATATTCAGGGGACTGTCTGCAATGCAAGGCATCCCTTTTTCTTTTGCGAGGTTAAATGTCCCCAGGTTTGAAACAAGGACTCCGTCAGCTCCGAATTTTTCTGCACGCAAGAGAAGTTCTTCCACATGTTTAATCTCTGAGTCCTTCATTATTTTCGGAGTATTGAAGTAGATTTTTCTCCCTTCAGCTCTTGTTTTCAGAGCAGCGCTTTCAAAAATAGAATCAAGGCCCCTACCAGAAATTTCCTCTCCTTCGAAGTTTTTCTCTTTTTCGGCTGCTTTTGGCTTTCTAAAAAGCCCTTCTCCAAAATAAACACAGTCTGCCCCGCCTGCAAGGGCCCCTTCAAGTCCTTCGAGAGAGTATACGGAAACCGAAAGTAAGGGCTTTTCTGGAAGGTTCTGCGGTTTTATTTCATCCATATTCCCTGTTTTCTCTGATCCTGTTGTCTTTCCTGTTTCCTTTATTTCTTCTGCCTTTTTTTCTCCGGGTACAGGGAACTGCAAATTCTCAAGAGGCTTCCGCTTCCATTTTAATATGCGCAGGTCTTCAAGCTGAGATACTGCCTTTGTCCTCAGGTCATTCAGCTGCCCTACAGGAATGAAAATATCCCCTTCCGTAATTATGTTAAGTTCAGATGCCTCAAAAAGAGTGTTTCCAAGCTTTGTGAGTTGTTTTTCTATCTGAGCCTTTGAGGTTGGTAGTTTCTCTGCCTTTTCTACAAGATATTCGGATTCAACGGTCACTACATTTGAATCGCTGTCATTTACCTCGAGCCTGGCAGGGTTCCCTGGAATAATGGTTGCTGTGAGATATGTCGGGATCTTTGTCCTCAGGGCTCCGGATTCGCTTTCTTTTTTGAGTGAATCCATGAGCTTCTTATCATGTGTCCTGTAAACCGTGCTTCCTGATGGTGCCCTTGAGTCAAAGGGAATTTCTACGACTTCGCCTTTTCCTGCGCTGTATACCGGGCCTTTTTCAGTATACATCGAGGATATTATTTTTCCTTTATCTTCAGGCCGGGTCTCGGCATTTTCGACCATTATCCCATCTCCCAGGCGGAGGGAGTTTGAGAGTTTTACACGAAGCTGTTTATTGCGCCTGTCATAACTTATAACCGTGCCTGCAGGAATTCCACGGTTATGTGGGTTTTCCCGGCTCATAAGTTTTCCACGCGGATTTTCAAAAAAGTAACCTGAGGTAAAACCGCGGTTAAAAAGCTGAGTAAGGGTTTCCTGTTCCTCTTCGGAAACCGAATATCCGGCAGGGTCTTTCATGTATCTGTCAATAAGGCGGCGGTAGATCCTGACAACTCCTGCAACGTATTCCGGCCTTTTCATCCTGCCTTCAATTTTGAAAGATTCTATTCCGGCTTCTATAATGGCTCCGAGGCATGAGGTCGTATTAAGGTCTTTCGGGCTCAAAAGATAACTGCCGCTGGTTTTGATCTGTTTTCCATCGCAATACAGCCTGTACTTTTTCCGGCACGGTTGAGCACAGTATCCCCTGTTTCCGCTCCGTCCTCCTATCAGGCTGCTCAGGAGGCACTGCCCAGAATATGAAATGCAGAGAGCCCCATGTATGAAAACC
>DUGS01000034.1:0-137 GCA_013331265.1 Methanosarcina sp. | reverse complement strand
AGAGCCCCATGTATGAAAACCTCGGTCTCTACGGCATTTCTTTCTTTTATCTTTCTTATGTCTTCGAGTGAAACTTCCCGCGAGAGTACTACTCTTTCGATCCCGAGCTCTTTTATAAACCTGACTCCTTCACTGTT
>DUGS01000145.1 GCA_013331265.1 Methanosarcina sp. | reverse complement strand
GTCCTTACAACACTGGGAGATACAGGAAACGCGGTCTGGAATGAGATGGTTGGAAGGTTTGCCCCAATCAGCTACAAGATGGACGGAACAGCCATACCTGCAGGAACCTCTTATATGGCAGCAATTCCTGAAAAGAAACGCCTTCAGGAAGCCATTGCACTTATTGCCGGTAGAATGCCCGGTCCTTCCTCTCTTTATCCCGGTGGATATACCTACCCGGCCACTGTTGCAGATATAGTCAAACTTTCCTCATACTATCTGCAGGTCATGGACTTCGTATCCAAACATACTTTGAGAGTTGATTTCAATACCTGGATTGAAAATACCTATAAAGCAAGCTCTCCTCAGAAAGCCGTAAGTTTTGTTACTGAGCATCTCCAGGGACTTGTTGACAAATCAGTGGCTTCAAACGACTTCTCCAAAGAAGCAGGTTGGGGAGATGTAGAATTCTATGCAGCTTTTGGTTCAGAACTTGTAGGAGAAACACTTCTTGGCCTTCCAGCAAGCCTTAAACATGATACAATCGGTGGGTACAAGGACCCCTCAAAGATCTGCTTCGTTTCATATGGTGGATACTACAAGCCTACAGACGACGGATACGACCCTAGGAGCCCGGCAGGGTCCCGTATTTTCACTTCAGGTGTGGTATCAGGAAAGCTAGAATATCAGAAATTTGATCCGGACAAGATTACTGAGAGTACTGCTCACTCCTTCTACCAGAACAGTGTAAACGACCTTGTGCCAGTAAAAGGTGAAACTGTTCCGTTTACGGACCCAAATAAAATCGTCTACACAGGAGGTTCGAACAGCCAGTACAGCTGGGACAAGGCCCCGAGATACGATGGAATTGCAGGTGAAGTCGGGCCTCTTGCACGCATGCTGAATATAAAAGAGCCTCTCGTAACCGGCCTGGCTCAGGTTCTCGCTGAGAAAGGCTATTCTGCAGCTAATGTTTACACCAGAATGCTGGCTCGTATGCAAGAAGTCGCAATTCTCGCATATGAACTTCTTAACTGGGTAACAGTAGACTATGAGCCTGGAGGAAAGATTTCCGTGCCTCTGGACCTCAATAAAGCTAAGAATAATCAGGGTATGGGCCTATGGGAAGCACCTCGCGGAGCTCTTGGTCACTGGATCTCTGCTGGCAGCGATGGAAAGGTTGCCAACTATCAGTGTATAGTACCAGGTACCTGGTTAATGTCCCCAAGAGACAGCAAAGGAATTCCTGGTCCTCTCGAACAGTCTCTCATTGGTTCAAAAATCAACCCGGTCGGAGATGTCGATTATACCAATCCAATTGGCATCTACCATATGGGCAGGTCTTATGACCCATGCATTTCATGTGCAGTTCACACAATCGACCTGACAGGGAAAAACGCTCCAAATACTCTAAGAATACTCTAAGTATAGTACAAGGAGATGACCCACAATGAAACCTAAGAACAACCGGTCAATGGTTGTTGAGCGCTATACCGTAACTGACAGGATAGCTCATACTGTCCATGCTATTGCGATGATAGTGCTCATCATCACCGGGTTAAAGATATATGCTGGATGGGACTTCATGAGTTTCCATTCCGCCCGTGCCCTGCACATGATTGCTGTCCCGTTCCTGCTTGCAGTGAACTGGATACTTATCCCTTACAACATCTTCTCAGAAGGCCACGGGTTAATGGGAAAAATCTCGCACTTTATAGACCACTACATCTTTGGTCCTAAAGATTTAGCTCGTCTGAGTGACATAATTAAGAATTTCTTCGGGAAAGGCAAATACCCTGCATTTTCCATCTATGATGAAGAAAAAGGCCACTATGGGACCAAACTCCATCCTTTAATGAAGATCCTGATCCCACTTGAAGGATTAGCCCTCTTCTTAATTGCGGTTTCGGGTATTGTCCTGTACAAGCTTGACTGGTCTTTGTTCGGCCTTCCTATAGCATCATGGATCACTTCAATAGCAGGACTGATCGCACCCGCACTCGGAATGAGTGCTGTGGGATTCCTGAGGTTTCTCCATCTGTTAATGACCTACTGGTTTATCTTTGAACTGGTGGTACACGTTGGAATTCTAGAGCTCGACCCCAATGTCTGGAAGTACTACAAAGCCATCTTCTTTACAGGAAAAGAAGACTTCTCAGATACTCACTATTCCGAGTTTGTAGAGAAATATTCAAGGTTTGATGCTAAGAAACACGGGAACCAAAAACATTAAAGATATAAAGGAAAACCTTGACTGGAAGATAATATAGGCATATACAGAAGAATATGCCTATATTACATGCCCTATTCATGAAAAGAAGATAAGCAGTGCTAAAGTTCACTCTCTCGTCTCAGTACATGCTCTCATGATCAGATGTATTGATAATAGAAAAACAGGTTCAGACTCTACCGAAAATTGTGGTTGTAGAAACAAAATGGGAATTACAACCACTGAAATTACCCAGGAAATAAGTCCAGAAATCCTTGAGGTTGTGAATTGGCTATAAAGCTGTAAGGGAAGAGGTTTCTTCCCTGCTTTAATCTTTTTATATAAGAAAAAGATCAATAAGAAATCCCTGATTATAAGGGTTCGTACCCTGCGTCCCGGATTGCAGCCCTTATTTTTCCAAGATCTGTTCTGGTCTCTTCAAAATCCACAACTGCTTCTCTTTTCTCAAGGTTTACGTCAACATCCACTACTCCCTGAACGGAAGCAATAGCTCTCCCCACTCTAACAACGCAGTGACTGCATTCCAGACCTTCAATCCTTATGATTACCTGTACCAGAAAAATAGCCCCCTTTCCAATTAATAGATCCCGGGTTTTGATTCGCCCGGTATTGTCGATTCTTAAAGGCAGAATGGATATTGTAAATATTATGTACAGTATTATTTAAATTCCCATTTATTAGAGCTTTTGTATTGAAAATTTAATTTTCCTCTTTACTTCCCACGCAGCGAAGCAATAACAGCTATAAGGATTGCTCCTCCAAACCCAATAATTCCTACCCAGGAAAAAGCATCTCCGTTTAGCAATATATAAGCAGAGACAACAAGCAGAACAGCAAGGAAAAATTCCTTCGAAAAAACATTGCGTTTATTATCTTTTTGTCTAACTTCAAGGAATCTGTCCCCAATGCTTTCCATTTTGTCGGCAACTTCCCTGATCACAGCCCTCAACTCAGCTTTTTCATCCACTGGCTCAGCGGAAAACTCGATATGGAGTGCAGCTCCCTTTGGTGCATTGAGTTTCTTGTAGGCATCCATCAGTACAGGGATTGCAATGCTTTTAATATTGTACCTCGGGTCAAGTTCAAGGCAGACTCCTTCTATGAGCAGGATCGCCCTCTGCAGGGTTGAAAATTCCCCTGGAAGCCGGATATCGTATTTCAGGCCCAGTTTTGCATAATTGTCGCTCTGCCTGCCCTCAAGCCCGTAGTTCTGGTTTGCAATCAGTTCATCCATATCCTTCCTGAGCCTGCGGACATCCACATCTCTCGCATCCGCACCCCCGATTTTCAGGAAACCCTGAGTCGCTCCTTCCACATCTCTGTTATTGATGGCGTAATAAAACTCCAGCATATTTTTTTTGAGTTCGTCATCGATACTTCCTACAGCCCCGAAATCGATAAAGGCGATGGTATCGTTTTCCTGGACCAGCATATTGCCCCCGTGAGGG
>DUGS01000142.1:6148-9292 GCA_013331265.1 Methanosarcina sp. | reverse complement strand
TCCAGAAAGGAATAAGAGTTCAGAAGTGTCAGGATGTAGTAGTCAAACTGAGAAACAATTGACAGGCAGGATCACTCCTTAACTTCCCCGGATACCCATGCTAAAGCCGATTATCTTAAAGCCAATTTCTTTAAGCCAGGTTATGTTTAAAAGCCGGTTATCTTTAAGCCGGGTTATGTTTAAAGCAGATTATCTTAAATCCGATGATCTTTAATTGATCAAGTCTTCTTTCGGATAGAGATTATTTTCGGACCTGAACTATTTATTGTTATTATAACGCGGTTATTATTTATATAACGCAGATTTCGCACATCGGATTTTTACAGAGGTTTTCTTGCATAGTACCTCTCTGAACTGGAATACTCAACGATTTTTCCATTTTCGAGTAATGATATGGAACCATGCCCGCAGCAGACAAGACATTTCTTGCCCTTTTTTACAAGTTCGGAATCGAGTTCCTGTATAAGAGAAAGAAGAGCGTTTCGTTCCTCTTTTGCAAGGCTGCTGTCCACATTTACCGAGGTCATGAGGTAATCAGCCAGTATATTATACTCCGTCCTCTCAGGGCTCAAACTCCTGAAATTAATCACTGCGTCCTGAGGGAAAAACAGTCCTTCTTCAGGGCAGAGGTAGAAGATCTCCCCATGCATATGTCCTCCCAACCCCTGAAGGACTTCAAAATTCATGTCTCCTATCCTGAAACGGGCAACAACAGGAAAAGCCCCTCTTTTCTCGGTTTCTTTACCCTGAGATGAAATATCCGGGAAAAGGATTACATTTGAAGGAGGAGTGAACCTTGAAAAGAGGTTAATCATTTTTGTATAGACTTCTTCCAGGATGCATCCCTGACTGCTGGACCCATAAGCCCTGCTGGTCTCCCGCGTAATTTTTAAGGTTTCACGGTTGAGGTAAGAAGGAGCTGAATAAAAACCTGCAGCTCCGCAGTGGTCAGCATCTGCATGAGTAATGTATATCCTTTTAAGCAGGCTCAGGTCCCCAAGCCCGTAGTGCTGGAGCATATTCACGACATCAGGCTGGTATATCCCATAGCCGGTATCAATCATGACCCTCTCGTCAGGGGTATCGAAAAGGTAGATATTTCCTCCGCAGGGGAGCTGGAAGCAGAAAAGTTCAATTCCGTCCTTGACCCTGACCCTCTGCACATCGGCATAAAACCCTTCTTTTGAGGTCCGGCTCAGAGTATCTCCGACCTTCAGTATGTTCTCAAAGACCTCGACAGGGTCTTTCTGCAGGTTTGAGAGCTCCTGAGCGATATGGTTGATATCATGCAGAAATTTCATTAAAAATGCATCTTCTGCATTTCCGAGATAGTACCTCAATTTCTGGGCAAGGCGCAGATAAAAAACAGTATCATCAAGCTTTTCACCTGTAGTATCATACTCAACAATCTCAAGCCTGTACTTTGATTTGAGCTGGTTCAGGAGAGTATCTATAAGGTCGGCGTTTTCAATATTCAGGCTCACGACAAGCCTTTCGGGGTGCTGCCCCCTATCATCGAAATCAAGGTAAGTAATATTCGCCCCTGAAGACGTGGTATGGTTCAGGAAATCGAATAAAGCTCCAGGGCAGTTAGGGAGATACACATTGAATTTAAGAAAAGCCACAGGCTGCAGAGAGGTCTGGAGGTAGCCTATTCTTTCCAGCTCCTCATGAATTTTTTCATAAGCCTGTGAAGTGGCCGTCACCTCAAAAAAGACTGTGTTCCTGTCTATCCTCCGGTCATACTGTATCCGGTTGATGTTTCCTTCATACCGCGTAATAATCTCGGCTGCCCTATGCAGCGTTCCGGACTTATCAGGCATGGAGGCTATAAAAGAGAACTGTTCCATGAAACATCCCCTGATCAGATAAAACCGTTTTTCTGATAATTAAAATAAAATCCTGCCTTACTTTAAACTTTCCTGTTTATGTAAGAGCTCATCCCAAAACCAAGTTTCTTTTTTAATCAATAAAGTTTCAGAACTATTTACTATGAGAAGAAGCTCGATTGATTATTCCAAATTTAAGGCTCAGGAAAGTAATTTTGAGTTTTGTGATCAGTTTATGAGCTCATCCCAAAACCAATTTTATTTTCATATCAATAAAGTCTCAAAACCATTTTCATGATCTGAAACTCGATTGGTCGTGTGGAATTTGAAATCCTAAGATGCGATTTTATGTTTTGGGATAGGCTCTATTATAATTAGAATGAAGTTTATTTATAAGACGTGATGGAGTAAAAATGGAATGATTAAAAAAATTATTACGAAGTATGTAATACCAATTGTTATTACAACCATTATTTTATTAGTATATTCTTATTCTGTAAATGGTTTCCCCGTTGTTCACGAACTGAACAAAGCTAATATCGTATCTGTGCAAATTATGCAGGGAAGCGAAGCTATTACTCTCACTAATGATGAAGATATTGAGCAAGCTGTGAATCTTGTAAAAATATTAACTTTTAGATTTGGAGAAGCTAATGGCGGACCTGCAGATACGACCTGCACGTTTTATCTAAGAGATGGTTCAAAAATAGAAATAGGAGCAAACAATGATACCATTTTTAAAGATGGCAGGCAATACGTTGGTGGGAATGATTCATGCCGACTTTTTGGAAACTTAATGCAAGCTATTTTCTTCTCGGAAACGCTGCAGGATGGAAAACTGTATAATTAATGAATTCTGTCTTCCGTTCTTCTGCTATTTATAATTTTCAACATAATATTTCTTTTGGGATAGATCTAAAAAAGAGGTCGTCCCACGCTACATCGTTGATATTTTGGTATTAGAACTACCGGCATGGTTATTGAGTTCATTTTTACTGTGTGCCCGTTAGTTCAAACCTTGCGCGGTGAATGAAATGAAAGAACGTGGGACGCCATTTATAGGCATTTCGAAATAATCAACCAATTAATCGGGGAGCTCCAAAAAAAGAAGAATTTAAGAAAATAATAATTAGGTACTCAATAATAGTTCAGCGATCAAGCACAACAGCCCGGAGCCCAAGAGATTCAAAAACTCCTTTTATCTCCGAAAGAGGATTCTCTTTCCTGTAAAAGAGATGAGATTTGCAGGCACAGTCCGTGCACCCGAATCCCGGAGCTGAATCTCCCCCGAGCCTGTATGCAATTTCGCACTCAA
>DUGS01000142.1:0-5902 GCA_013331265.1 Methanosarcina sp. | reverse complement strand
AGATAATCCACATGCCACCTGGGATTCCTGTCCTTTCTTAAAGAAAAATCAATATGCCTTTTTACTCGCTTCATGCCCCCGGAACCGAGAGCTGAACCCACATAAATGTGAAAGCCTTCTGAAAACGAAAAAGTGCCCTTTTTCCCGACCTCTATTACACAGTCCCGGTTTTCAAATAACAGGCAATAAACCCCTTTTTCGGAAAAATCCATTTCAAGACCTCGATTTCTTAAGACCTCAAACTGTTTCAGGAAATCTGGTGCTTGTTTTCGGAAACCTCAAGGTACTTCTTAATAAGAGGAGCTACCATTTCCTCCAGCAACCCTCTTTCATTCAGGGCTTCAATCCAGGAAACCGGAACTGCTTCGATTCCAAACCTTGCCCCGATAATTCCGCCTGCAACACTGGCCACCGAATCCGAGTCCCCTGTTATGTTAACTGCGGTCTGGACTGCTTTTTTATAATCATCAGGATAACGCAAGATGCAGAAATAGGAAAGTGCAAATGTTTCATCTGCATACCAGCCCTGCCCGATTTTCTTGAGAGCCTCTTCATCGCCCAAATTACTGTGAGCAAGTTCATAAGAGCCTTTGAGAGCTTCCGTAAATTCATCAGAGATTCCTTCCGTTGCCTTGAGAAGAGGTAAGAACATATCTTCAGGAGCTACCCCATCAAGAGCCAGTTTCACGGCATAAGCCCCTGCAACCGATGCTGCATCAGCAGCCGGATGGGTGTGAGTAATCCTGCCGGAAAGTGAAGCTGCATCAATCAGTTTTTCAGGATCGTTTCTAAAAATGAAGCCAAGAATTCCAGCCCTCATGAGGCTTCCGCACGTTTTAGATCTAAGTCCTGAGCTGCTCCAGTGAATTCCGTCCCTGAGTTTCAGGGCTGCACCCCTTGTGGTTGCTCCTGCTCCAAGGTCAGGCTCGTCCAGCCAGAGGACAAGCGATTCTGCAATTTTATCCATAAGCCCGGGAAGTTTAAGTTCCGCCCCTTCAAGGAGCCCTCTGGCAAGCACAAGCATTAACTGAGTGTCGTCGGTCCAGGGAGAATCAGGTGGGACCTCAAGAATCCCCTGTTCTCCGTATTTCTCCTTTATCAGCTCAAGGGTCAGGTGTTCTACAGGGCGGCCCAGAGCGTCAGCACAGGCTGTGCCGAAGAGGTAGCCACGGAGTTTGTTTTCAAGATCCAGATTTAAGTATGAGTATTCCGAAGTCATTATCCAGTCTCATGTTCTCGTGATTCTGCTTTCAATTCATTAAACTGCATGGTCAAAAATCACATTATTAAAAGACAGTATATCAAAAAGTACCTTACTCAGAAGATACTCACAAAATTGAGATTTCACAGGAAATTATTATCAAAGATAAGAAACCAAAAGCTAAGACAAAGAGAGTCAAAATATAATAATTACAAAAAAAAGGTGTAAAAAGGAAAAGTGCTCCGATGGGGATTTGAACCCCAGTCGCAGGAGTGAGAGTCCTGAATGATTGGCCGAGCTACACTATCGGAGCACGCTGTTAATTATGCACTGCCTGTAAGACAGCATATCTTCAAGTGATTTATAAAATATAAACCTTTCGAGTGATTTTTGAAAAAATTTGAAGCAGCCGGGAAGGAATTCACCTTTTCCCGGCAGAAGACTGAAGGAATTTATTCTTCAGCACAATGGTTGCCCATTTACTTTTCTTAGTTTTTCCATGCAGGGCGCCTGAACTGGCAGTTTAAGAAGATCTGCTTCTAAAAGCCGATTACACAAACATAGCCTGCGGAATTGCGGGCTCCTGCACGTTTACGACCTTTTCATAGGCTTTCATGAAGTCTGTCATAGTGATCTCTTTGCCGCGCCTGCGCAGGACAAAGATCCCGGCTTCTTTGACAATTACGCTTATCTCTGCCCCGCTCCGTCCTGAAAGAACCTTGGCAAACTTCTCAAAGTCCACATCATCGGCAAGTTTCATCTTGCGGGTGTGGATCTTCAGGATCTCAACCCTGCCCCTTTCATCAGGGAGAGGGACTTCAATTGACCTGTCAAATCTGCCTGGTCTGAGGAGAGCAGGGTCAAGAAGGTCAATCCTGTTGGTTGCAGCAACCACTTTTACATTGCCTTTGGGGTCAAAGCCGTCCATTTCGGCAAGGAGCTGGAGCATTGTCCTGTTTACCTCTGCCGAGCCGCTTGTCCCGTCATAGGTCCTCATGCTGCCTACTGCATCAATTTCGTCTATGAAAAGAATACTCGGAGATTTGTCTCTTGCAAGCTGGAAAATATCCTTGACAAGCCTTGAGCCTTCTCCCACGAATTTCTGGACAAGGTCAGAGCCTGACATCCTGATAAAGGTGGCTTTTGCCTGAGAAGCTATGGCTTTTGCAATAAGGGTCTTTCCAGTACCTGGAGCCCCGTGGAGCAGAACCCCGGACGGAGGTTCGATTCCCAGGTCTTCGAAAAGCTCAGGCTCGGTAAGTGGGAGTTCCACGCTCTCACGGACTTCCTGAAGCACGTCAGTAAGCCCGCCAATCATGCTGTAGTCCACACCCGGAGAATTGATAAGTTCCATAACCTGTGCCCGCACATCTGCCGCCCTGCTCACTATTGAGATAATCGAGTAAGCTCCATTTACAGCAACCCTCATTCCGGGCTCTATTTTCCCGATGTATTCTTCCGGGATCTGCGTGAGGACTTCCTGGTTGTTTCCGTGCTGCCTTATAAGGGCAATTTCCCCATTTACCTCAATAATGGTTGCAATGAAAAGAGGAGGTTCAGTAAGCTGCTCCAGATGGGCTTTTAACTTGTTGATCTCCTGAAGGTGCCTGCCTGTGGCCACGCTGGCTTCAAGGAGCCGTGCCTTCATGTTTTCGTTCTGGACCTTGAGTATTTCTATCTCGGTTAAGAGGGATTTCACATCCTCAGGACTGATCTCCCCGCACTCAAGCTGAAACTCTACCCTGGACTTAATATCTTCCAGGGAGGATTTTATGGCACTGTCTTCTGACATTTAAAAACACCTGTTTTATCGTATAAGATTGATCTGGGTTATACCGGTTTCAAGCCAATTGGCCTCTTAAACCTGTGTGATATTAGTTTATCGCGGTTGATAGGATTGAATTGTAAGCACATTGTTACTAAATCGATTCGCAGTTCACTTGTCTGTAACTAGTTGAGTTAAAGTATTTATCCTGCGGATTTTTACCTGTCCTGCGGATTTTTACCCTGATACAATTTTGTTAGGGAAGCTGGTCACTCCTTCCCATCAGAGCCTTTACAAAAGGCAAAGACCTGAGAATTGAAGCTAGGAACAGAGTACTACTTCAGTACTAATACCCCCTATGGCAATTCAAAGGTGTTGCCCGGTAAAAGCAATTATAGGCATACTAATTAAAAGGCAATGCAACTCACGTGTAACCAATACTGGACAACTTAACAATTTATATACATGCCTTTTACAGGATCGCATACATACATTGAAGATTAAAATGCAACTGAAGAGGTTCTTATCGTGTTCACAGTATATATTAAGATGCCGGGTATTGAGGTACGGCAAATATATGAATAAACAAATATAAAAATGATATATATAAATTCTTGCAATATTTACATCACATTGGTGACCCCGGAAAATTATTTTACGATAACTGCTTGACCTATCTTTTTATTTTTCTTTCAAATCATATATTTTTCCATCTATTAAATATATATAGTTATCAGTTTTTAGTGTCCCCACATTCTCCCCAAGAGCACCAG
This sequence comes from Methanosarcina sp., assembly GCA_013331265.1. Taxonomy (GTDB): domain Archaea; phylum Halobacteriota; class Methanosarcinia; order Methanosarcinales; family Methanosarcinaceae; genus Methanosarcina; species Methanosarcina sp10923u. The sequence continues at coordinate 2,163 of DUGS01000142.1, read as the reverse complement.
AGCTCCAGAAGTAGAAATCGAAATCGTAGCAATTTATACATGCCTGCACAGGAGACAGGGCGATATATAGGGACATGGTTAAAAAACATACATAAAATATAATATAAAAAATGAGATGTTCTAGAAATTCTTCAATATATCTTATATACTCACCTTTTATTAGAGGAATAATACGTTTCACTCGTATAATTCAACCAGTAAGAAACATAAATAATCAAACTCGTCCACAAAAATAGAATATTTAAAGGATAGATTTAATAATTAAAGCATAATATCATTCCACATGCGTTCATCAGAAGATTTTCTAAGAGTAGGCGCAACAGTTACATTTATTGGTTTCATTATAGTATTGTTAGGCACTGTCCTTACAATGGTACAGCATTCTGCAAATACCCAAATGGGCGGACTGATAATGCTCGGTCCCATTCCAATAGTATTCGGCTCTGCCCCCGAAATTACGACAAACATGCTTGGGCTTGGGTTACTAATAACAATTCTATATCTATTCCTATGGAAGACGAAACGTTGATTGGAAACTTACTTGTTTTGACTGGAATTTTCATAATAATCTTCGGGTTTTTAATGCTTCTGATCGGAACAGCCATAGGCATGCGCGATAATTCCGGACCTGGAAAAGGATATTCAAAAAGAAAAGAAGAGTTCGGAAAAAAAACTGATTCATCAGGCTCTTTCCAGTTTGAAGGACCTGAAAAGAAAGAGCCGTATGCAGGAAAAGCCGAATCTAAAATCAGGGGAGGAGGAGTAATTATGCTTGGTCCGATCCCTATTATCTTCGGGAGCGATAAAGAAAGCGCAACTACGGCAGTAATTCTTGCTATAATCCTGATGATTCTTAGCCTGCTTGTTTTCAGAAACGTAATATTCTAAAAACCCCATTCCTGGAAAAATTAAATGTTAAAGATCTCCAAGGATGAGACATTTTTTCAAATCTCAGTTAAAGGCATGGACATATTCCTATAACACACGAATAGTTCTTGTGCCCAATTTAAGGCCTTTTCGTCCTGACTAATTAATTCCCTATCATCCCACAAACCTTCTTCAGTGGTAAATCCGATTAACATCAGGTCGTCAGTGATAAAGATTGCTGGAGGTTTTATTTTTTCATCAAGAATTCTTATTTTTAGATTTGGAGAGTTGATCAGTTTTGTTAAATCTTCTCGAAATTCCCCTCTTATTCTTTTAAAGACTTCCTATATGGCAATCAATGTAGTTTTAGTTCCATTTTTAGTTATGTTCAGAGTTTCTCTTATGACGTTGGGATGAAAGTAAGGTAGCAACATAGAATAGTGGGTAGTTTTTACCAGATGAGGATAAAATGGCGGTGATATTTCTAAGACATTAGTAATATCATATTCGTACAAATAATTATTTTTCAAATCGCCTATTCTTTCATACATTTGTGGAGGTAATGAACTTAAATTTTGTTTTTCCCAGTAATCCCTATCTTTGTCCAGCAGTATGTTAATATCCATAATCTCCAACATTTTGTCAATTAATAATTCGCCAATATTTGATAATTGAAATACTCCATTATTTTCGATTATGATTTGTTCTTTTTCCAATTGTTTTATCGGAGGTACAATTAAGCGCGAACTTATATTAAATATAGATTTTATTTCATCAATATCTTTTGGACCATCTTTCAAAAGCTACATAAGTCTTCGTCTTTTTTCTGACAACCATATAGTATTAATTAGATCTTTTTCCATGACATATTTATTTAGAAGGACGTATACTAAATACTACCGACCCTATTTTCCGCACTATTTTTTACGTATAATATTTTCGTATTGGTAAAACGAAGTAAATCGACTATCTTGTCTTTTAGATAAAATAAGCATTTATAAATCTTTTATTAGCATTTAAATCGTTTTTAAAGTTTTTTGTAGATTTACTATGACTGAATTTACTATGACTGAATTATGAGTTTTTACTATTAACAAAGCATGTGACCCATGACAAAAGCATGAGACATATGACATTGATATTCAATTCATGTCAAAAGAACACAGCGATTGAAAGAGAAGTATAATTTTTCCTATATATTAGTTTGAACATATTCTTAACAGTGTTAGGATAACACCAATTGATATCGAATTTTAAAATTGTAGTATCTATTTGGGTTTTACTACTAAAACAAAA
>DUGS01000178.1:3525-6053 GCA_013331265.1 Methanosarcina sp. | reverse complement strand
TGCAGTCTTTATTGAACCGGTTCAATAAAGACTGCAGCAGTGTCTTCGGGACTTAATTCTCTTCTGAAGATCAGGTTTTCGATCTGCTTTGCACATTCAATCCCGCAGGAAGGGTACTCAAGCTTCATGGGACAGCGATAGCAGTAGGCATAGTCGGTGTGCACTGTACGGATGGCAGGGAAGTGCTCTTTTTGCCGGGCTTTAGAGCAGGTTAAGGAAAGAGCTCCAAGGGTCCGCCCGTGAAAAGCGTTATAAAAAGCGATAAAGTTCTGGCGTTTTGTTTTCCACAGAGTAAGTTTCATTGCGGCTTCCACAGACTCGGCTCCGCTGTTGCAGTAAAAAACTTTTGAGTAGCCTGAAAGTTCCCTTAACTTTTTTGCAAGTTTCAGGGGGGGTTCGGCAAAAAAGTCTCCGTATCCGCAGTGTACCATTTTTTCCAGCTGGGCAGAAATAGCGGCTTTAACCTCTGGGTTTGAATAGCCTGCGTTCATAACAGCGATTCCTGCAATGAAATCGATGTATTCTTTTCCGTCTATGTCCTTAACTACGGAGCCTTTTGCCCTGTCAACAACCAGAGGATATGGGCGGGCTACACATGCAGATACCATACTGCAGTCCTGCCATATGATCTCCCTGGCTTTTGGGCCTACTGTATCAAGCAACCCTACTTCCTGTTTGAAAACATCAAATTCTGATTTAAGTTCTCTAATTGCGTCCTCTTCTCTTCCCGTTTTATCAGATTTCTTATATTTTTCAAGCTTTCCCGGTGTTTCGTAATCCAGAATGCTTCACCCTCTTCCCGCATTTTATTCGATATCTATCTGGGCTTTTTGCAGCCTTCCGCTGTAGTCTATATACACTGCTTTAACCTCAGTGAATTCTTTAATCGCCTCTGTCCCGGCTTCCCTGAAACCGTTCCCAGTCCCTTTTATACCCCCGAAAGGAAGGTGGACTTCAGCACCTATTGTAGGGGCATTGACGTACGTGATTCCTGCCTCTATCTTTTTTATTGCCCTGAAGGCATTTCCTATGTTTTCAGTATAAATTGCCGATGAAAGCCCGTACTTTGTATTATTGGCGACCTCTATCGCTTCGTCAAGATCCGAAACTGTAATTATGCTGAGTACGGGCCCGAAGATTTCTTCCTGTGCAATCCTCATCTCCTGCCTGACATCCGTAAAGATGGTAGGTTCGAAGAAATAACCAGGAAGACCTGGATCGGCTCTGTTTCCACCTAGCAGGAGAGTTGCACCTTCCTCCTTTCCTATCCTGACGTACTTTTCTATTTTATCAAGCTGGGCTTTATTGATTACAGGCCCTATGTCCGTTTCAGGCAGAAGCCCGTTTCCCACTCTGAGATATTTTGTTTTTGCAACCAGCCTTCTTATGAATTCGTCCTTTATTTTTTCGTGCAGGATCAGTCTGCTCGTAGCTGTGCAGCGCTGTCCTGTTGTCCCGAAAGCTCCCCAGAGAACACCTTCAAGAGCAAGCTCCAGGTCGGCATCATCCATGACGATTACCGGGTTTTTACCCCCAAGTTCTAAAGATACCCGCTTCATGGTTTTTGCGCATTCTTCCATGATCCATTTCCCGGTATCAAGGCTTCCAGTAAAAGAAACTGCACTTATTCGGGGGTGCTGGACTATGGCTTTTCCAACACATCCTCCAGGCCCGGGCACAATGTTTACAACCCCTGGAGGCAGGCCTGCTTCCATCAGGATTTCTACGAGTTTTATTGCAAGCAGGGGTGTGTCGCTTGAGGGCTTGAATACGACTGCATTCCCTGCTATAAGGGCAGGCATAATCTTCCAGCTGGGAATCGCAATAGGGAAGTTCCAGGGTGTTATCATGCCTACAACCCCAATAGGCCTGAGCACGGTCATGCAGAACTTATCCTTGAGTTCAGAGGTCGTTGTATCCCCAAACATCCTTCTGCCTTCCCCTGCGGCATAATTGGTAATATCTATTGCTTCCTGTACATCCCCCCTGGCCTCGGGCAGCACCTTTCCCATCTCTTCAGTCATGAGCACGGCAAGATCTTCTTTTCTCTCCTGCAGGATGCGTGCCGCCCTGAAGAGAACATCAGCTCTTCCTGGAGCCGGAACTTCACTCCACACCCTGAACCCTGCCTCTGCAGCCGAAACAGCTCTGTTCACATCTTCGATTCCTGCTACCTGTACCGTGGCAAGGTTTTCAAGAGTAGCCGGATTGATGTCATCAAAAGTTTCTCCTGTTGATGAGTCTATCGACTCCCCGCCTATCAGTAACTTATACTCCTGAACCACAAGACCCCTCTAAGAACAATGAGCATAATACCACATAAATATATCCAAAAAACGGCTTCGGCTGGACATAAATAATTTCAGGTTATTCAACTGTTACTTTAATTAAAACTGACTTAAAAAATAGAAGAGAATGATTACTATAGAAAAAAGTAGAAGAGAATGATTACTATAGAAAAAAGTAATCACTTTGAAAACATAATTAACTAAAAATGGTTAATAAAATGGATATTAAAGCAGCTTATT
>DUGS01000178.1:529-3289 GCA_013331265.1 Methanosarcina sp. | reverse complement strand
TATTAACAATTTTACAGATCTGCTGTGAAAGTTCGGAGTACTGGGCTTTAGGGTCTCCTCTTTTTTGGACAAAAGAATCCACACCGTTCTCAATTGCCCTGTTCATAACCTCTTCTTTGCCTACTCCAGTAAACAGGATAAAAGGAATGTTGATTCGCTTGTCGCGAATAGTTTTCAGAAATGAAATACCGTCCATATAAGGCATATCATAGTCCGAGACTACTACATCATAGGAAAGTTCATCTAACTTTTCGAGAGCCTGTCCTGCAGATTCCACTGTATCGGAGTTTATGTCGTGGAACACCTCTAAGAATGTCTTTGATAGCTCCAGAAATACCGGATCGTCATCTACAAGCAACACTTTCATGGGGGTTTTCTCCGTAAGTTTATGACAATAAGGTTACATAGTGTAACCAGAAACTTTCGAATCTCTCAGATATGGTAAGATATTTTGTAATTCAGTTGCCTTTCCAGTAGTTTCTATTAAAAACTTAGATATGCTAAGCTAAGGTATAACGTCATACTCATATCCCCCTTTTGCAAGCTCAACCCCGGAAGACAGGAATTAAGTCTTCTGATATTGTATGGTTTTGAAATACCATTATAGCATACTTGCCAACTGAATTTTTATGTGATAAGTAATAAGATCTTTAAGTTAATATAAAAAGTTAACTTACGTAGATGATAAGTTATCAGAATTTTATAATTATTTTATCTCTTTTCAGTAAAGAATAATTATTATTACTAAAAAAACTGGCAAAGATGCGAAAAGAATAAATTAGGAAAGAAAATTAAGTGAAATAGTAGAGATATAAAAATAAATATAAAAGATATAAACCTGAAACAATTGACAGGAAACAGGATAAACAAAAAGGAAAAAATACAGGAAAAGAGATCAGGGATTAACCCTGATTGATAAAGTTATCAATCTCTCTTTTCAGCATATTGCTCAGGATCTTTCCATCAACCTTTCCTCTATACTCTTTCATGACAATGCCCATTAAAGGCCCGAGAGCTGCAGGACCTTTGTCTTTGATGAAATCTCCTTTCTCAATGACCATCTTTTTTATGAAACTTTCAATTTCTTCGGGATCAAAGGCGCTCAGGCCGAGATTTGAAATCGCCTGCTGAACGGTCAATTCAGGCTCCTTTGCAAGTGCGGCCAAAAGGTCCTGAATGGCTTCTTTTGCAATCTCCTGATTTGATATGGCTGCAAAAACTCCTTTGAAGTGCTCATCTGTGAGGTTGTCAGTTTCAGCCCCGTTTCTTCTGATCTCAGGGACGATTCCTACAAGAGTTCTGGCAATCAGGGTTGAGTTAACGTGTGAGTTCTTACTGTAGGTTTCCAGCAAATCCTCAAAAAGAGGAAGATACTTCGAATAAGCTATTTTTTCGGCAAGATCTTTATTCAAGCCGTTCCTGGAAACAAACCTCTTTGCTCTTTCTGTAAGGAGTTCCGGGGTCTCTATAGAATCAAAATATTCCTGTGAGATCTCTATCTGAGGGACATCGGTTTCAGGGTACATCCTTGCCGCGCCAGGAAGGGGGCGCATATAAGCAGTGTTTCCTTCAGGCAGGGCTTTTCGAGTCTCTTCAGGGATTCCCTCCATAGCTTCTTTTGCCCTGTTAATTACTGCCTCAATTGCAAGCCTGGATTTTTCAGGCTCATCTGCGACCATTATAACGGCATCTTCAGGATTTGCGCCTATAGCGTTTCTAAGAGCCTGAACTTCCTTTTCAGTTATCCCGTAATTAGGAAGTTCATCCGTGTGGAAAATTCCTCCAACGCCTGCAGTTTTTGCCCTGTCCGAAAACTCAGTCCCGAGCCTTCTTCCCGGCTGGACTTCTTTGCCTACAAGTCCGTTAAATTTCCTCAGCAGGGCGGCCAGGATTGCTCCCTTCTTTACACCTCTCTGCAGGACTTTGGATTTTGTATCTATGAAGAGACCAGTTACGTCGTAGATTTCTTCGCAGACAAAGGCTTTCCTTTCAAGGAGCTCCTGTCTGATAAAAAGAAGGTTCAACTGCCGTTCAACTTCCCTGCGGACAATGTCTTCTATGAGGTCAAGGGCCTGCACTCCTTTGATTTCAACCCTGGCTCCTCTGGCAATTGAGATATTGACGTCCTGCCTGATTGTGCCAAGCCCCCTTTTTACCTTCCCTGTAGACCTGAGGACCATCCCTATATACTCAGCAACCTCACGCGCATGCCTTGGGGATTTTATATCAGGTGCAGTTGCAATTTCGACAAGCGGTATTCCGAGCCTGTCCAGGGAATAAACGATTGAGTCTCCTATTTCTTCGATTTTCTGGGCAGCTTCCTCTTCCACACAAAGACTGTCAATCCCGCAGCGACCTATCGAGGTCTCAATATACCCGTCGCTTGCAAGAAATGCAGTCCTCTGAAAACCGCTGGTGTTTGACCCATCCACAACGATCTTTCTCATTACATGCATCTGGTCGACAGGTTTCATTTTGAAAAGCTTTGCAACCCCGAGAGAAATGCCCAGGGCTTCCTTATTGAGTTCTCCTGGAGGCTCTTCATCATTTTCGACAAGGCACGTTGTATCATAAGCCTTGTAGATGTACTTTCTTCTGATCTTGGTCTGCTCCACTGCAGCCCTGTCTTTCTCTCCCATCTCACTTTCCGTAGCCCTGAGATACCTGAAAAATTCACAGTCCGAATCTCCGATATCCCTTATCAGGGTCGGACACCTGCAAAAAAGTTTCTCCTTTGAATCCAATTGCTGGTGAATTTCA
>DUGS01000178.1:0-245 GCA_013331265.1 Methanosarcina sp. | reverse complement strand
AATTTCCTTTCAGCTTTCCTCTGGCTTTCCTTAACTTTTCCTTAAAATCTAGCTCTTTTTGCTCTCCTTTTACTTTTAAGTCCATCGGCTCGCTATTTTCGTCTCTTCTTTTGACCCTCTTTCTGCGCTTATCCTCTCTTAGCTCTCTTAGGTGCTACGCTGGCAGTTATCGTCGATATTAATAAGAAACTATAAGAAACTGAATGTAAAAGGTGCGGTAGAATGTATAAAGGTATCTCTGTATA
>DUGS01000132.1:7177-8932 GCA_013331265.1 Methanosarcina sp. | reverse complement strand
GAATTTATGTTTTAGAATTTATGTATTAGTTTTCTGAAAATATGTATTAGTTTCTGGAAAATATCTATTTTAATTTGATTGGACTGTCATTTTTGTCTTTGTTACTTGATTTGTTACTTTTTTGCCGTTACCGCGCTTTCCCAAGTTTCTGAGCACCAAACAGGGATTTTTAACTAAATATTTTTCAGTCAGTTACCTCTTACCTGGTAAAAAACTTAACCCACTTCCCGGAAAAATTGGTCGATAAACTTAGTTTGACCGGCAAACTGAACCAGAAGATCGCAGAGTAGGGACAGATTTATATATCACAATGTATATTGTTGATTTCGCTGTGAGATGCAAAGTGCTCCGGTAGTGTAGTCCGGCCAATCATTCCGGCCTTTCGAGCCGAAGACTCGGGTTCGAATCCCGGCCGGAGCACCAAATTCTATCCTTCTTCTAATGTGTTTTTGTGCAATGTAATAAGTAGATTTTTGGATATTTTCATTGCAATAAGTCTTAATAATAGTTTTATCTGAGATCCTTTAGTCCCTAATTATCATACTTATCTTTTCCTCTCATCTTTTCATGTCTAATTTATCAGTCTTTTACAGTCTTATCAGTCTTTTTCAGTCAGGTTCTTCTAAGGATACGCTGGTGGAATTCTTTTATTTCCTGGATTTTTTCCAGGTTCTGTTCCTCATCAAGGATTCCTGCTGTATTCAGAAGTTCCAGTTCCAGTTTTCCTTCAGTTCCGGCACTTTTCATCTCATATTCCAGGGCAAGGACCCGGAGAGTTTCCAGAGCCCAGACTGTCTGGACAAGTGCATTTTTAGAGCCTTTCTGAGACAGCTCTCTTCCCATCTTTCCAAGTGCCTGAATCACAGCTTTTACCCGATGCTCATCTCGTCTTCTTACAGCAGCATTACCCAGCTCCTCAAGAAGGATTGCAGCCCCTACCGCATTGTTTTCTATTACCTGTTCGGCTGAAGAGGCCCCTATTTCTCCGAGGGAATTCAAAGCAATATCCCACGTTTCGGAGAGTTTTTCTTCCATTGCTTTCATGGACAGCTGCATTAGATATACTTCTGAAAGGCCTGTCAGAATCTCCATTTCTCCCCTTGAAGAGACTTTCCCGAAACTTCCCAGAGATTCTGCCGCGCTCTTTGCCGCGATGTCCATTCTCTTTCCTCCAAACTCAAGTGCAAGGTTCCCAAGAACAGAAAGTGCTTTTAATGCAAGAGACTCCCTTTTCTTACCCGCAGCCTCAATAGCTACTTCTCCAAGAGCACGAACTGAAGCTATTGATGCGGTTTCCATTCTTTTTTCAGCGGTCTCCCTGCCTATATCTCCCATAGCAATTATGAGAGCTTTTGCATCAAGCTCATATTCCGCAGTAATATCCAGATGTATCAGCTGTACCGCAAAATCCCTGAGACCTCTAAAAGCTTCTACTACCCCTTCAGTATCCCCGCCATAGGCACTCCTTAATCCCTCTTCAATCATCCTGACTTCAACAAGTTCACGTTCATCCACCGAAGACATGTAACACCCCAGCTATCATTCTTAATTTTATGTCCTGTATCTTTTATGTCCTGTCTCATGATCAGTTTTCCTATCAAAGCCATTTACCTGTCAAAAAATCTTCATAGCTGTAAAAATTACTTTGAGCTGTATTGGAACCCATAGCATTATTACGGGCAGATACGGACAGGCGCGGGAAAATACGCAAAAATAGCGGACAAATCGTAAAGTACATATAATAATGTACAGTAT
>DUGS01000132.1:0-6952 GCA_013331265.1 Methanosarcina sp. | reverse complement strand
ATCTTATATTGAGGTATGATCTTAGTATGTTTCACCAAATTATCGGGACTAATTAATTCCAGGAAAATTCTCCTGAAAACTAATGCAGGAAGATGGTTTTTATGAAATCTCAGGATATTGCTGTTGTTGGAATTTTACTTGCAATAGGTGCGATAGTTCGTTACTTATCCCTTGTAATTCCGGGCCCGATTGTCTCAAATCTCGTAATAGCCTTTTACTGTCTTGCTATTATCCTTGTTATACCAGCATTCACTGAGGTAATAGGGATAGGAATTGTAGCAGGAATAGTCTGTGCCCTCTTAAGTCACTCTATTTTTCCGCCTGCAAACCTTATCAGTGAGCCTATTGGTGCAGTAACCTGTCTGATCACATACAAAACTCTTATGGGCAGATTTTCTATCTCCCCTGCCATTTCAACTCTACTCGGAACTCTTGCCAGCGGGACAAGTTTCGTAGTTGTTGCGATGCTTATGGTCGCTCCTACAATCCTTACCAAATATGACACCATGGGAGCGTTTGTAATTGCTATTATTCCAATTGTAGGGCTGACCGCAATTGCTAACTCGATCATTGCCCAGATCCTCTATGTTCCTGCTTCAAAGGTACTTGCCCGGGGGAAAGCGTGAAGCATGATTGAACTCAGGAACTTCTCATATACTTACGGAACAGCAGAAAAACCTGCTTTAAAAAACATAACTCTGGATGTCCGGAAAGGTGAACTTCTCCTTGTTACGGGGCACAGTGCAGCCGGAAAAACCACCCTTGCCCTTGCAATGGCAGGGATCCTGCACCACGAGCTTGGAGGCAAAATTGAAGGAAGACTCAGCTTTAAAAACAGGGATATTAAGGACTTTGACGGCATGAAGGAATTGAATCGGCATACGGGGATGGTTTTTGATGATGCAGAATCCCAGCTGATTTTTACAACCGTTGAAGAAGAGATACGTTCAGGACTCGAAAACCGCGGGTATCCGGAAAAAGAGATTGTGCGCAGGTTAAATGAGGTAATGGAACTCTGTGAAATCAGCCATCTGAAGCAGAGAGCTCCACACACGCTATCCGGAGGGCAGAAACAGAAAGTTGCCCTTGCCGCAACCCTTTCCCTGGATACGGAGCTCCTGATACTTGACGAAGCTACTGCCGAACTGGACACAAAGGCAGTAAGAAAGGTATTTTCTGTCCTGAAGAGGCTCAAAGAAGCCGGGAAGACGATTATAATCGTGGACCAAAATGTAGAGGACTTCCTTGAAATCGGGGATAGAGTGGCGCTTCTTGAGAAAGGTGAAATAAAGTCCTTAAAAAACCCTGCAGATTTTGCAGCTTTCTCTGAAGACTCTGCTCAATTCCCCAAAAATAGTAAGCAGGGGTATTCTCGTCCTCAAAAAGAAGGACAGCCTGTTATTTCCGTAAAGAAGCTAACGCAGCACTACGGAGAATTCACTGCTCTTGACAATCTTGACCTTGAAATTTACTCAGGGGAGCTCGTTGCAATCATTGGAGAAAACGGTTCAGGCAAGACCACCCTTATCAAACATTTCAACGGCCTTCTGCGGCCTTACTCTGGAAATGTAACCGTAAACGGGCTAGATACCTCCAGAGTTCCTATAAACGAGCTTGTAAAAAATACGGGCCTGGTTTTCCAGAACCCTGACAATATGCTTTTTGAAGATACAGTCGAAGCCGAGATAGCTTTCGGGTTAAATAATATTGGAGTAACAGGTTCTCATGCAGCTGAAGAAATTTCTCGTTCTCTTGAACTCGTGAACCTGAAAGGCAAAGAAAAAGTTTTCCCACGCCACCTGAGCCGTGGAGAGAGGCAGAGGCTGGCTGTTGCCTGTGTAATTGCAATGCGGCCCAGGCTGATCGTGCTTGATGAGCCTACAACAGGACTGGACGCAGAAGAGTCCGACAGGATGATGCAGCTTATGAAAAGACTCCAGCAGGAAGGCCATACCCTAGTAATGGTAACTCACAATATGCAGATCGTAAAAAACCATGCTGAAAGGGTCATTCGCATGGAGTCTGGAAAAATTGTGGAAGATTCGGAAAATAGAATCCAGGGTTCAGTTCAAAAAGAAATCAAGTTCGCTGAAGAAAAATGCACTGAAGGAAAGTATGCCGAAGGGGGAGTAAGAGCATGAAAGAAATTATGCAATACATTAACAGAGACAGCTTTTTACACAGCATGAACCCGCTTTCAAAAATTGCTGCCGTTACAGGGATAATAGTCCTGAGCGTCTTTACCACAGACTCTACGGTCCTCGGTCTTCTGGTCCTGGGGATTTATCTGGCTTCACTGAAAGCCGGGCTTCATCAGGAAATCTTGAAACAGCTCAAACTCCTTGTGTTTTTAAGTTTGACTCTTATCCTGCTCACGGTCTTCACCCTTAAAAGCGGGGAAACTATTGGATATCTGATCCCAGCCGGCATCCTTACGACCAGAGGGATGTTACTGGTAACTACTGGTGCCCTGGACTTTGGGACTGTTCTATCCCTGCGTTTCTTTGCAATGCTCTTTGCTTTCCAGCTCCTTGTAATTACGACAAAGCCAAGCGACCTTATGAAGGCTCTTCTGGAGATCCACGTCCCTGTCGACTATGTACTCATGTTCGTAATCGCCCTTCGATTTATCCCGAGCCTGCAGGTCGAAGGCCAGCGCATTCACGAAGCACAGCTTGCCAGAGGTTACAATCCCGGAAAAGGAATTAGCGGAAAAATAAAAAGCGTAAAACCAATCCTCGTGCCCCTTGTAGCAAATTCCCTGGGCAGGACTCAGGTACTCGGCCTGACAATGGATATGAGAGGTTATAGAAGCCGCCAGAGTGCAGAAAAGCACAGAATTTCCTGGAACAGGACTGATGTGGCAGCAGTTGGGTTTGTGGCTCTTATGGGAATAGGAGTACTCATTACAGGGATCATATAATTCCTGAAATAGGTAGAAAAAAGAAAAGAAAAGAAAACAGAAATGAATATTTTTCAATTCTGCTTTCTCAAAATAAGAGATCCCAGAAAACCTGTTACCGAAAACAGTACTATCAGCACTAATACTGTCTTTACTTCTCTACCTGTTATTCGTTTATCAGCCTCACTGGCTATTGAAGAGGCTTCCAGGTTAGAACTGCTCCCATTCAAGGATATTTTTGAAGGCTCCAGGGAATCAGAGTCTTGCTTGCCCGGCAGTTTCCCGAATAATGCTCCTATCCCATCCGAGCCCTCTGATGATGGCACTATCGAAGCCTCTGCGGCTTTTTCTACAGCTTCATTTTCTCCGGGAAGGGCAGTTATGACAAAGGACGAGAAACCCGGAGTTTCAGCTTCAAAATAGGTGTACCTGTCATCTTCACCTGACTTGCGGGTAGAAAGTTCTTCCCATTTTCCACTGCTGAACCTCCAGAGCCTTATCGAAGCCGAATCCACGTCATTTGAACTAATCCAGCTCTTTTCAATTCTGAAGCCCAGAACCGCATTTTTAATATTCTCAGGGCTTGCAGTACCTTTATTTCCTACCCAGACATTCAAGTTTTCATAAACCTTGCCTGAAGGCAGCTCAGGCACAAGTGTGGACTTTTTCTTCAACATTTCAACAATGGTTGTGGTCTTTCCTGCGGTACGTCTGGAATCAAAAGCCACATAAGTTATGCAGGTTGCGTTTTTCGGGAAGGCGAACTTAACATAGTTACCACTGGTAATAAACTGCTGTGAAAGCTCTTTTATCCTAACATTGTTTGCAGGCTCAGGAGAACCACCGGCTCCGCCCCCACTGCTTCCTGAAGATGATTTGCGTCCGCTTCCACCTGAAGTAGAAGGATATGAAGTGGAAGAGTCTGAAGTGGAAGAAGAGTCAGCACTCTTTACGTTAAATGTTATTGTTTTTTCATTATTCCCTTCATCGGATTCAGAGACCTTATTTTCAGTATCTACAATTGCTTTTATCTCCATACTTCCAGAGGCCGTCGGAACCCAGTTAAATGTAATAGAGTTATTGGAACCGGCTTTAAGCTCCGGGATGATATAAGAGTACACTTCATTCCCACTGATGTAGCATTTCACCGTGAAGGCTTCAGAAGGTCCAGAACCCATGTTCGCAGATGTAATCCTGAAAATTATGTTTTCATTCTCATACGGGTTTGCGGGACCCCATGAAATACCCTCAATCACCAGGTCAGGAATTGCGGATTTCCTGGAAATAGTCCCGCTGACAATCTGTTCAGCAAAGCCGAGGCTCTCATGGTCTGCAGAAATCCTGAGAATACAGGACGCAGGTGATTTGCCTGTGATGGCATTGGCAGGTATCCACTGGTTTGAGAATATGCCATCACCTGCCACAGTGTCCCCGTGTATCCCATCGTCAAACAACTGGAGTTCGGGGTCTCCGTTGCTGAAGTTAGTTTTTATATATTTTAAGCCAGAACTCCGGACCGGGATTCCGGAACTATTCGTAATATTGACACTGATAAGTTCAGGAGTTCCCTGAATCACAGTAAAATTCAGTTTGGGAGAGAGTATCTCTAAATGGAGATAATCAGTCTCCTCTGGAGATTTTCCATCTTCATTACCTTTCACATCCCAGGCTGCTATTTGCCCTACACCGTCTATGGAAGCAGTCACCTGGTACGAACCCGACTGGAAAACATGATTGAGAGTTGCAACATTGCCCTCGCCAGTTGGTAGTGTTGTAGAAGTTCCATTCTCGGTCCACGTAACACTCGTTGATTCGTTTAAAGGAATGATGAATGATTGATTTTGACCCACTGTCCCTATAACAGTAGAATTCTGTGAGGGGATAATATCTCCTATTATATTAGGGGCTGCATTTGCAGTGCCGCAGAATAATAGTCCCAGAGTCAGAATTGCTGTAAATATTTGTAGCCAATCTTTTTTCATATCCTGTCCTTCTGAACCCGTGCATAAAATATATAGTTACTAACATATCAATTTAACTTGAAGTTTATTCTATTTATGTGGTAATGCGAGCTTTGTCAGTCATTATTTCTGATATTTTTCTCACTCGTTGGTTCCGTCAGGGGCAAATCTCCTGTATATAAACATTATAATTGGAAGAGAAAGCAATATTCTTACCGTCCGGGCTCCATGAAAAGTCAGAAACGCACTCAAAGTCCTTTGTTAACTCTACCTCGTTATCCCCACTTCTATCCGTCCCGGATGATGCCGGAAAAGGGAACACCAGTAGCAAGAAAGATACCGTAAGGAAACTTGATAACTTTAGAAATATTCTCATAACCCACCCCCGAGAATACAATTAAAGTGAATTGAAGATTTACTACAGTCATCTAAATAATGTCTAAGAAAATTATATATCTAACAGAAATATAATTCCTGAATATAGATATGAAACTAATGTCAGTGAACAGTTAGACTGTAAATGAGTTCTCCCACGTTTAAAAGCAACATTTCATTCGATGCCTCGATCAATACAGGTATTTAAAATACGTACATTAAAGAAATAGGCAATGTAGAGGACTGTTTAAAAACGCTCTAAAGAATTAGCTTTACAGGCGAACTTTAAGCAACAATATTTTAAATAAAAAAAATTAAAATGAAAAGCCTCTAAATTCTTATTTTGTTAAGTTTAAGCTTTCTGTTTATGTTTTTTCTTTTCCGTGGCTTGAAAAATAAGAGATCCGATGGAAATGTTCTACAGCCTCATTTATACAGTTCATTTATGCTTCATTACAGATGGACAATATATTTAGGTCGTTCACCTTTACATGCTCGACGGAGGAGAGCGGCTTTCTCAAAAAGACAAAAAAGAAGAGAATGGGCAAGCATAACAACCCAATTCAACTTTTATCGTTCTTTGTTGCTTTATCAAGACTCTTCTTTATGTCTCTTTCATTTACTCCTTTTTTCTTTCTGCTTCTTTTGCATTTTCTGCTTTTTTCCAGGGCCGCCAGACAAGCTGGAGGAGACGCTTATGTTTATTTGTGAATTTAAATGATGTTTTTGAAGTCAAGAAAAGTATTCTTCTGACAGGGAAAATAGTTCTTAATTCAGATTTATCCTGGTGACAGTATGAATTTGTCTTCTACTTTTTTGCGTTGCAGACGACACAGGTCCAACCCTGATAAGAATAGAATCAAAAAACAAAAGATTTTAGTCGAATATCCAAATAATATCAACCTGATAATATCAACCGATTAATACGGAGCCACCATTACAGCATAAATATTTTGATTTTAGGGTGAATGATTTATATCCTGGTAAAGATATCAAAGAATTTTTATATCATAAAACCATATGGTAATTGCTTAAAAGATTTATTAGGTTTCACATTGACATTTAGGGGAAATTCTATATCGGGGATACTCTATAGCTAAAAATTCTTTCATTGACTTCCATAGTGAAATTTCACTATCAATCCCAGCAATAAAAATTATCACCACTTTAAAAAAAGTTGATTATGTTAAGTTATTGGTGATTGATTGAGAGCCCTTAATGATTCCTGGGCTCTCAATCTGATGAAACCCCCTTAAAGAATACTCCCACATATTCTTTAAACAATTGCAAGAGAAGTCGATAAAGATTTGCTGTCTAGTTTGTGTGATTGATTGAGAACCCTTAATGATCCCTGGGCTCTCAATCTGATGAAACCCCTATTGAATATTCCCCAAATATTCTCTGTACAAACATGCCTGATTAGCTTCTCTTACAATTACAATTCTTCTAATGCTGAAATTCTATATATAATATATTCCGTTAAATATTCAATGTATTATTAATTTTGTTTTCTTACTTAGATTTGGTTAAGGCATTATTTTATAACCTCTTGAAAATTATGGTCAATCTCTAAATTATAGCTAACTTTTGTTTTTTCAAGCTGCTTGAAAATTTCAAGCAAAGCGAAAATACTGACTATATTTCATACTTCAACAAGAGAATAAGGACAAAATTTCATACTTCAATAAAGGAAACGCACATAAATTTTCCAAAT
>DUGS01000014.1:6802-10981 GCA_013331265.1 Methanosarcina sp. | reverse complement strand
TGGATACTGGTTTCTTTTTCCTGCATCTGTTCTACGATTTCCTCCGCACTGAGTTCCCCGGTACAGCCAGATACAAAAAGTACCGGAACCAGCAGAACCAGTAATGTAAGTGCTGTAAGTGTTTTCCTGTCTGTCATTTTCTTTACCACTCTATTTCCCGGTTTTCTGAATTCTTCCCATTCCCTTGAAGTTGAATCACATTCTTTCTCCCTGATTTCTACCGTTGCCCCTTCTCTTCAGGAGCAAAGGCCTATGATAATACCTGAGGCAATCTGCCCGTCCCCATCAGGACCTGTCAGGTTTTCAGGAGGATAGTGTTTCCCAAACTCCCTATTTTCTACCGCTGCCCCTTCCGGAACCTCGAATTTAAATTCGGAGTCCGGGATGCCATTGTTAATTTTCAGGTCTCGTATTTCGTATTTTACTGTCAGGTTTTCGCTGCTGTCATATGTTTCATACCTGAGAAGCATCCCCGTCTCTTTATCTATCCAGAACTTTTCCCTATATTCTGGCAGAGATTCACCTTCTACCTCTCTTTTTTCCTTTTTCTCTTCTTCTTTATCTTCCTCTCTTTCTTCCAATCCTTTTTCTTCAGGGTTCTTTCCCAGCAGGTATGCGGGTCTGCCGTCTATTTCTTTTGTCCCGAGCAAGGATACTCCATTTTCATTCAGGAGCCCTTCAATTAACTCTATGCTGCGGTTTTTTCCGGATTCTTTTTCTTCGGGTCCGGAATTTTCTGGAAGTTTTACTTTTATGGCGGTGTTTTTCAAGGGGTAATAGGTCCACATGTACTCCCCGTCCGAGACCTCTTCTTTTTCAGGTTCGTTTCCCGGTTTTTTTGTTAGAATTCTGTACATGTCCGGTTTCTTGCACATGACCTCAAATTCCCTTTCCAGGGGTTCCCCTTCTAAAAATAAGTTCATGTGTATTGTACATGAGTAATCTTCGATATTGCCCTCTTTTTGCTGTATCTGTGCTGCAATTTCTTCAACTGTAAGTTCCTCCCCTTCCGTTAGTTCCATAAGTCCCGTTTCTTCAGTGAGTTTTTCCCCGCAGCCCGATGTAAAGAGGATAGGTGTTGTTGCGATAAGTATGATGATAAGTACGGGCATTACTATTTTTGTTTTCATTTCCTCCAACTTCCAGTTTTTTTATCTAGATTTCCTTTTTGTTTTCTCGGTCTTTTTTATGGTTTCAGAGCTGCACGCCAAATTTTAAACTTTGTTTATGATAAATCTGTCGAAAAAATATTATAAAATTCCTATATTAATTGTGAAAGTTCAGTCTATTCATTGGTGAATTTTACAGACCCCGCATTGAATAGGCATTTCTATCATAAACGATAGAACTAACTGTAACGGCAGGAGAAGACAGAAATGTATTACCACATAATTGAATCCCCAATAGGCCCAATACTTCTTGCAGGGGATGAGGAAGGCCTGAAATACGTTAATTTCCTGAAAAGCAAAGGTAAAGACAAAGATAAAGACAAAGGTAAAGTCAAAATTCCGGATGACTGGGTAGAAAATAAAGATTTCTTCAGGGAAACTTCCAGGCAGCTTGATGCTTATTTTTCAGGGGAGCTCAAATCTTTTGATGTTAAGCTGGCTCCGAAAGGCACGGAATTTCAGAAATCCGTCTGGAATGCCTTAAAAGAAATTCCTTACGGGGAGACCCGGACTTACAAAGATATTGCAGTATCTATCGGAAAACCGAAGGCTTACAGAGCTGTAGGTCTTGCAAATAACCGGAACCCGATTGCAATAATCGTGCCCTGCCACAGGGTAATCGGGGCAGATGGGAAACTTACTGGCTATGCAGGCGGGCTGGATGTAAAAGAGTTTTTATTAAAAATCGAAGGCAGTTGTTAAGAAATTCTTTTTCATATTATAATATCTTACAAATTGAATATGAATTAATACCTATAGCATCTAATTTATCCCGCACTATATGCCAAAATTCAATCTTCAATCTTCTCTGAAATCTTGTATAAAGACAAAAATGGCGAGTTGATACATAATCAAAGTATATTTTTTCTAATACTTCGAACCGGTAGGTGATATTCTGGACGAAGCGATAATTGTTGAAAATTTGTCTAAAAAATATGATGATTTCAAAGCTGTAAATGATATTTCGTTTAGTGTCAAAAAAGGGGCTATATTCGGACTCCTAGGACCAAATGGAGCGGGAAAATCCACTACTATTAAGATTCTTACCTGTCAGTTTCCTCCTACTTCAGGCACTGCATATATTGGTGGGCTAAATACTGCAGTGAATGCAACAGAGATAAAAAAGAAAATAGGTGTTGTTTTCGAGTCTCAGAACCTGTATGAAGAGTTATCAGTCTATGAAAACCTCAATTTTTTCCGTCAGCTTTACAGCTCTCCAAAAGAAAAAATAAGAGAAGTATTGAAGGCCGTGGGGATGGAAAAGTATCAGAAATACAAAATAAAGACTCTTTCAAAAGGCATGAAACAGAAGATCATGATTTCTCGTGCTCTTCTCAATGATCCTGATATTTTGTTTCTGGATGAACCTGCCAGTGGATTGGACCCGCATTCAGCAAGGGAAATCCGGCAAGTGATTCTCGATCTTAAACTCCAGAGCAAAACAATCCTTATAACAACGCATAACATGGAGGAAGCGGACTTTTTGTGTGACTGCCTAGCTATTATGCATAAAGGCTCTATAATAGCTATGGACACACCTGAAAATCTAAAAAAGAAATATGGGAAGGCAATTCTCAGGATTGAAACAGTAACAGGAGATATTTACGACTTGCCGCTGAATACAAGAGCTAGTAGTAACGTTTTTAAGAAATTCTCCGAAAATAATCAAATATCTTTTGTACATTCAAAAGAGGCTACAATTGAGGATGTTTTTATAATATTAACTGGGGAGAAATTAACTGATGAATCTTAATATTATACTGGCTATTTTCAGGAAGGACTTGATATCGTCAATTAAAAGCAAGAACATATTGATTGTATTGCTAACTCCTGTATTTTTATCGATTCTTTTTAATTCTACAATTTCGTTGACTGATAATGTCATACTACCTGTTGCCGTATATGATGAAGGCTCAAGTGTCGATTTTATTGAACACCTCAGTTCAATAGGTAATTATGAAGTAATCATCACAGACTCTGCTGGTGAATCTGAAGAGTTACTTTACAATGAAAAAGTTGCGGCCATCATGATAGTCCCGGAAGGCTTCAGTGCTGATGTTAAAAATGGAGTCACTCCTTCACTGAATATTATGGTCAATCCTTATGATGCAAGATCTGTTGTATTTTTGCAAACCTACAAAGATATAATCATGGATTTTGCAGAACAGGAGTACCCGGTACATTTTTCCTTAAACATGCTCCCTGCAGGCTTTCAGTCCCTGTTTAACATCCCGATATGGGTTATGTTTACGATAATATTTGTCGGAATGATGGTTTTGCCCAATACACTGACTACTGAATACGAGAAAAAAACTCTTGATGCAATACTTGTGTCGCCGGCTTCGGAGAAAGATGTAATATATGGCAAGTCTTTTTTTGGACTATTTCTTACAATACTCATATCTTTAACTATAATTTTTATTAACGGAGGGTTCGTCGGAAACTCTCTCTCTGTCATGTTTTTCGTATTCCTTGGCTCTGCGGCATTCACAGGTCTCGGGCTTCTGATTGCTATTTATGCTGATAATTATTCTTCTGCTTCTTTGATTTCTACTATTTGCATGGCACCCCTTATTTTGTTGGCCCTGTTAGCTGATTTCTCCAGAGAGATTGAGTATCTCTCATATCTCGTACCGAGCACCTATGTGTTTAACGGCATAAAAAATGCTATGTTGAATAATTCTGGGATCTCTGATCTGTATCCTGAGTTTGGAATCCTTGTTATATTCAATATTCTTGTGTACTCACTGATATCTCATGTTCTCAAAAAGAAGAGATCTGTATAAATTTCTACCTATTTTCCAGAAATGTTTTCGATATTCGTTTGAAAAGTCATATCTGTTATTTCAATCGAATAGTCTGTTAGTTTACTACGGGACGCGCCAGAGCAACTTTTATTGAAACTTGAAGAAAATAATTTAAAATAAGAACATCATAAATATTCTATTTAAGTTCTCCTTGAATTCGGTTTAGCTCTCTTTGGATGCTTTCAATTTTTTTCGATTGCTCT
>DUGS01000014.1:5219-6526 GCA_013331265.1 Methanosarcina sp. | reverse complement strand
ATCATTATAAATCCCCACTTTATTATGATTTTATATTTACTTAATATTTTCTTCGAAAGATAAATTCAAAAGAGAATCCGGTATGGAGCTCAAAGACAGGATCGAGAGTATTATCAAAGAAACTGCCGCAAATCCCGGCACTGAAACTCAATATCGTGAACCCCTTATAGGCTACGCTTCAGCCAGGGACTCCATTTTTGATGAGATGAAGAAAGTCATTGGACCTCATCACCTTCACCCTGAAGAGATCTTTCCCGAAGCAAAAACTGTTGTTTCCTTTTTCCTGCCTTTTGAAAAAGAACTTGTGAAACTGAACTGGAGATCCCAGGGACCTATAAAGGAATGGATTCAGGCTAAAGTTGAAACAGACCATCTTACCGGAGAAATCAACGAAATATTAAAGACCGAGCTGGCAAAAGACGGAATTGCTGCAGTTGTGCCTCCAATTGTTTTTGATTACAAAAATAAAGGCTTTGACATTGCATGGTCCCACAAGAGTGCAGCTTACGCTGCTGGCCTGGGCACTTTCGGCGTTCACCATATGCTTATTACGAAAGCCGGTTGTGCCGGCCGCTTTGGGACGATAATTATTTCCGCAGAAATTCCTCCTACTCCACGCCCAGTCGAAGAATTCTGCCGCTATAAAAAAGGAAAGAAATGCCTTGTCTGTATGGACAGATGTCCGGCTGGTGCTGTCAATATAAAAGGGTTCGATAAGGAAAAATGCTTCAGGCTGCTTCAAGAAAACACAAAAGCCTTTTCCGAACATAACCAGCCTGCCTGCGGGAAGTGTGCAACCGGGCCCTGTGCATTTAAATCTCTCTAACACAAGCTAAATTCTTTTTCTCTTTTTCTATGGATTCAGTGATTTTAATCCTCTCAGCTTTTTCTGGAAAGGTGGACCTGATATTAAATTTCAGCCCGGCTGCTTATATCTCCGTTAACGGAGTTGAACCGTTCTCTGAGGTATTCTGCGATACATTTATCCATAGATTTAGGTCTCTATAAGGCAGGCAGGTGCCCTCTTCAAGTACTTCTTTCTCGTCCTCATTGTAGAGAGAAAATGCAAGTATCATATTTTTTCCCTCAAAAGGTGGGGTTATGATAACTGCTTTTTCCCAGGTCTCGTTGTTCCCGAGACTTATATGTTGCTGGTCCGGGGGTAAAGGCAGAGATGTGTTTTCAAGCTTAACTTCCATTGTATAATTGACGGGCTTTTGCTCATGGTTTACAATTCCCACTATTACTGTCCCGCTCTCTCCGAGTATGTATTCTGTAGGATAGTTGTCAGCTTTCCCTTCAGGCCC
>DUGS01000014.1:2371-4980 GCA_013331265.1 Methanosarcina sp. | reverse complement strand
TTTTTTCCTCGCATCCGGATGTAAGAAGAGCAAGGCTTATGAGAATCAGTATGAACAATATTTTTGTATATTTCATTTTCTTCACGCTTCTTCTATTTTCCTCTATATTTTCCAATGCTGGGCCGTATCTTTTCACATCTTAATATTATTTTTCAATTCGACATAGTGTGAAATAGCAAAAAAGCCGAATACTATTCATGTCCATAATTTCCCTAACCACTGATTTTGGAGACTTATATCCTGCAGCCATGAAAGCCGTGATCCTTGGAATTAATTCCGGAGTACAGATAATTGATGTCACCCATTCCATCCGGCAGGGAGGAATCAGGGAAGGAGCATTTGCCCTTTACTCACTTGTTCCTTATTTCCCGGCTAAAAGTGTGCATGTCGGAGTTGTCGATCCCGGGGTAGGGACTTCCCGCCGTGCTCTTGCGTTAAAAGCCGGTCCGGAAGGCGAAGAGCAATTTTTTGTAGGCCCTGATAACGGGCTCATGATACCTGCAGCTCGCCGCCTGGGAGATATGGAAGTGTATGAGATCACAAATAAGGAAATTATGCTCAAATCCGGAATCTCTGCAACATTTCACGGCAGGGATATCTTTGCGCCTGTAGGAGCCAGACTCTCAAAAGGTATGCAGATCGAGGTTGTAGGGCACAAGATATCGGATTTCGTAGACCTTGATTTCGGAAATTTCGGAATTGACGGACCATTCCTTCTAGGGGAAGTCGTCTTTGCTGACGGTTTTGGAAACGTGATTACGAATATTCCTGAAGATACGGTCCTGAAGTTCCGTACTTTTGGCTCACAGGTGGAAGTAAACGGCAGGAAAGTTTCTTTTGTTCAGACCTATGGTTTTGTCGGACAGGGAGAGGCACTTGCACTTATAGGCAGCCACGGTTTTCTGGAAATTGCAGTAAATAAAGGAAACGCGGCTCTGCAGTTCGGACTAAAAAGCGGGGACCCGGTGGCAATAAAGGTGCTCTAAAGGTTTGCAGGGTATTGCTACCAATCTCTTTTCTATCTTTTTACCCGGCAGGTAAAGGCCGGATTTTTTATATAATTCTTTGAATACTGACTGTCTATTTAGAATGAGATTTAGTGACCTGAAAACTTATAAACTTGAATTTATTTTCTTATTCTGAAAAATTAGTTTATATTTCAAGTCTTCTCAAAGGACAGGTAGAGCCTGGTTCTGAAAATCTCATAATACAAAGCCGCAGAGATATCGATTTTTGTATCCAGTCGCTGGAAGACGAAAATCCTGAAGTACGGGCAATTGCCGCCGAAGCTCTAAGGATACTGGATAAAAGGAATTAAATTAGTGGTCTTAAAAGACCAGGACTCTCTAACTTATAAATTTTATCTATTAGTCCTCTTGAGGGAGCGAAGCGACCGAAAAGGACACCGCCCTCCCGAGGCGGGACTCGGGAAGGACAGCGGGCTCCCGAATCGCAACTCGGGTGCCGAAACGCAACTCTGCTGTTACATCCACTCGTAATGCATTAAAACTTCAGGATTGAAACTCTGCATAAGGCTATTCTCCGTATACCCAAAAAAGAGGCACCCTTTGCAGTTCTCTACAATTTTTTCCCTTTGCTGTGCAGAATCCTTCCAGACCTTCTCAAAGCCGTCCTTCATAACGTTCCCTAGAGGTTCCTGATGTACCCTGCAGGTCTCGGCAGTGCCGTTGTGCGTGACATTGATAATAATGCCGCTTGCCCTGCATTTGTAATCCATTTTCCCGTCCCTTACCATCCGCAGGTAGGTCTTGGAGTTAATTATGGGGTAGCCCTGTTCTTTCAGCTCGATTATGCGGTCAACGGTGTTGCGGAATTTCTCTTTATCGCGGATTCCAATTTCGTTCCAGATCTCCTGGCTGATCCCTGGAAACTCATGTACAGGCTCGAAAGAAACTTTTACGCCCAGCTTTTGTGCAAGCAAAATAAGGGTTTCAATATCATCCAGGTTTTTTCCTGTGAGTACGCAGTTCATCAGGATCGGGTTTTTCTGTTTCTGAAGTTTCCTTACCTCAATAGCTTTTCTTAAACCTTTGAGCAGGGTTTCGAAGTCCATTTTCCGGATTTCCTTATAGCTTTTTGTCCCGTCAACTGAAACTGAAAGGTAGTCCACGTTCTCAAGCTCTTCCGCTCTTTCATAGAGCAGCTTGCCGTTCGTGACCATGGATGTAATCATTCCGAGTTTCTTTGCGTGAGCCATTATCAGGGGCAGGTCCTTTCTGAGGAGGGGTTCTGTTGTCCAGGCATTATATACACCGATCCCGAACTTTTTTGCATCATCAAGGAGCCTGAAAACCTCGTTTTTTGAGGGTTCTTGTCCGGTCTCTTTCCAGTATTCACAGAACTTGCAACGCATATTACAGCTGGCGTTTACGCCGTGAGATAAAACAAACGGGCGCTTTTTGATCCTTATCTGCCAGAGGGCTTTTGAAGCCAGGATTGGGTCAAATCGGGACATAGGGATCTCTTTTTGTTTTTCTAAAAAGGAACTTTATCTATAAATGGAAAAACTATTATTTTATTTTTATGTTATCTTCTACTGTAATTTCAAGGTCACTTTAATTTTGAGTCTCGATTTCAATTTCTCGGAT
>DUGS01000014.1:307-2167 GCA_013331265.1 Methanosarcina sp. | reverse complement strand
ATTTTCATGTTTTTTGAACATAAAAACAAATTTTGTTTTGTCATATTGACCACTCATACTCTCTATCTTATTCTATAAATAGATGAATATGGCTTTGAAGATGATTGAGAATCTGAGTGAACTTATAGTGTTTAGTTCAAGCAGTTTAACGGTAAGAGAGAACAGATTGAAACAAACGTAGTCAATTGCTGATTTGATTGAAGCTACTTTTTAGTAAGCCCAACAGTTACAGAGATTAAAGTGTTTTCAGGATTCATGTACGTTATTGCTCTAACTAAAAAACATATCCCTATAATGGGCATCAAGACAGTCCAGTAAAATATCATGGGGAATTGCGCCGACCCTATGGTAGACCATGAAATATCCCATGCAGTAATAAGGGAAAATATAGTCGACCATTTTGAGATTCCTCTGTATGCGAAAAAAAGGGAAATTATTGACAGAATACTCATCGCAGATGAAACTGCAATGTATGTATCTATCGAGCCAGAGCGCCCTTTTAAGGATAAAAAGACCATTGCAGAGCACGGCGGCAGTAATGCCAGTAAGATGATCCAGAGCCTTTCTAGGATGAGACCTGATCCGGGTAGACCGCCCCCCACATAAATCAAAATATCTAACATAGTCAGTACAGATAAAGAAATGCATAACGGGACTGCCAGATGCCATCGGTGTACTGTATCTCTTGCTTCCAGCAAGAAAAGTATGGAACCTAAAAGCGAGATTATGTTCAATAATATGATTACACTGAAGGGTATTTTAAATGCTAATACGATCCACATCGTCAGAAAGATAGCGGATGTCAATGCCAACGCTATTTTTATTCTCATAAAATTATCAACAAAAGGTGTATAATCTGATGAAGATTTTTGAGTGGGTATTCCTTTTATCTGGCTTAAAATGTTTTTAGGATTCCTGTATGTTAATGCACTAAGTAAAAAAAATATTCCTATAATCGGCATCCCAAAAAGCCAATAAATTCCCACAAAAACTAAAGACTCACTGGTAGCCGACATATACCTTAGTATATCACCGAGGAAAAGCATTGTAATAAAACTCAACACACATGAAATTACGAGCGAAAGAATATTTATTCCATATGAAACTGAAGCGTATGCGTTCATTGAGTCAGGATGTCTAAGCAAGGATAAGAAGACAAATGCCGAGAAAAGGGGCAGTAACATCATAAGTGTTATCATGAGTTTTTCTGCGCTATTGATAGGGTCTTTAAGAAAACCTTTACCACTAAAAATAATAAAAAAATTTACGACAACTAGTGCGGCTAGAGATACACATAATGGGACTGCCAGATGCCATCTGGGCAGTACTTTTCTTGCTTCCAACAAAAAAGCACGGAACCTAAAAAAGAAATAATGCTCAATAACTCTATAATATCAGGGGAAGGACGAAGTACATAACCAACAAATGGGAACCAGAACATCAGAAAAACAGCGGATATCAATGCCAGCGCTATTTTTATCCTCATCAAATCAGCTCCATAAAATATGTAATCGGGTGAAAATTATAGCCCCTTGCTCTTTTATGTAGGTTGAAAATCATTTTCCGGTTGGAAAGCGACCACACTAATAAGATAAGCGTGAGTTTTAAGCATGATCTTCCACCATAAGTATTTCCAAATTTCAGTTCTGTCGCACTCACATTCACAATTGTTGATTTAATTATAGCAGGACTTACGCGGTCGAACTGGGAAATTAACAGTACCAAACCTTTAATATAACTAATTTTGAGTAGATTTATCAGTTACCGGGCTTAAAACGTTTCCAGGATTTTTGTACGTTATCGCTCTAACTAAAAAACATATTCCTATAACCGGCATCACAAAGCACCAATAAAATGCCT
>DUGS01000014.1:0-136 GCA_013331265.1 Methanosarcina sp. | reverse complement strand
AGCGACAACAGCATCAAAAGTCGGTCCTCCTCTTGAAAGTGCATCTGAAAGTCCACTGAGCGTGAAGAAAAGGAGTAACATCGAAAGCATACTCGCTACAGATGAAACTGCAAGATATGCATTCATCGAGTCAGGA
>DUGS01000030.1:3911-18366 GCA_013331265.1 Methanosarcina sp. | reverse complement strand
GAAAACCATTCCTTTAAGTTACTTAACAAAATTTGAAATAATACTCTCTCAAACCCAAACTTATTCAACAACGCTTGCAAATGCAAATTTCGGAAGTACCCTTTCGACCTTAATCTGGACTTCGTCACCTACACTGGTATTCGGGACAAAAACCACAAAACCTTCGATACGGGCGATGCCGTCTCCCTGGCGAGCAATATCCTGAATAGTTACGTCGTAAGTTTCGCCCTCTTCAACGGGCACAGAGCGACTTTCTTCTCTAAACATTAGATTCATTCCTTTAACTTCTGTTAATCAGCTTATGAAAGCCCCATCGATAGAACAGAAAAGAGTAAAAGCAGTACTTAACAGTCCAAACTTGAAAAACCAAATTCAGGAAGTACACATTCTACTTAATCTATTATGGCGAACTAATCCCCAATAGAGCTTCGGATAAGTCAATTAATTGGTCATACTCATATCCGCTTGTATATAACGTTTTGCTTTAATTCATAGAAAAAAAGAAAAAATAAAGAAGTTAGGACATTACCCGAAACCTGATTTCCGGATTTCAGGGATCTTACTCCAAAAACAGGATAAGTAAGGATACATTATTGATAATTACCATAAAAAAATAAAACTGTTTAGGATAAAAGTCTGCTTTACAATAAAAAGCGATGCCTTAACATAAAAGAGAAGTTTCCAGAAGATCAGATGAATATAAGAAAAAATACTTTATTTAGGGAATAAAGAAGTGTGAAAAGTACCCATATTAAGCGTAATCTATAAATATTTGAAAATACATTCTGAGAGTCGCTTACAAAATGAGAATAATAATGCGTGGGCCCGTAGCTTAGTCAGGCAGAGCGATGGACTCTTAATCCATAGGCCGGGGGTTCAAATCCCTTCGGGCCCGCTAATCTCATATTTCTCTTTTGGTAATTTCTTCTTTTAGAAAGTGTTTTTTTCATTTTTCATATATCTTTTTGAAACCTTACTCAGCCTTTATTTAAAACCTACTTGCTCAACCTTTATCTGGCCCTTCTACTCATCTCAGTATTGCCCGGAAAATTGTGCCACTCTAAGAGGTCTCTCGAACTTCAGCAAAAGAAAGACTGTCAACTAAAAACATCCACAGCTAAGAGCTAATATTCACCAGAAAGCTGATCAGTTTAAAGAGACAAACCTGAGCGGAAGGAAGAAGTTATCAATCAGGAAAGACAAAAAATAAAAAACACAAATGATATTCTTAAAATAACAGGCACAAATAAATGAAAGCACACACGTACTTTCATGCCGAATGAAAGCACAAACATACTTTCATGCTAATAAAAATAAGAAAAATGGAGTGCAACCCTGATGCCAAAAGTAAGCGTGGAAATTCCTCAGGAACTCCTGGATGACCTCAACAAGCATGTGGGAGATAACAAGAAGTTCGTAAGTCAATCAGATGCTATCAGAACTTCTATTCGTAAAATGCTGGATATGATGGATGAGATAGATAGAAGACACGGAAGGCTGAATGAGTAAATTGCTGATTCGCTCATGAAAAAATTTCTAGAACTCATAACAGATTATCTAAAAATATAGTCTGAAATATAAATAGAATACAAACCTAGCTAAAAACCTTATCCGGCCAAATATCTTATTCGGCCGGAAAACTATTCGGCCGGAAAACTGTCAGAAAAGAGCACCCCTTTATTTCTACTGTGCGTTGAGATCAGTTGACTAATTTTAGTAGATTTCAAAAGTTAAGCAGAGTTTCCACTGGAAAAAAGGAGAACTGAATATAGTCCAGAAAATTCTTGTCCAGAGAATTCTTCAAAGATTTCTGGTTGAGTTGTCAAAAAGAAAAGGTTTTCAGGGTTAGAGATTTTCCCTGAAATTCTTGATACCCTGCGCAACGTTCGAAAGCAGGATAAAAGCTATCTTCTGGGTAGGCCATGAGCCCAGACCGCAGTCAGGACCCACATATTTAATCTGGCTGCCAAAACGTCTGTAAGCCAGCTTCAACCTTTTTGCAATCACATCCGGGGTTTCCAGCTCAGAAACGATTTCAGGTATGTACTGCTGATCTTTCCAGATATTGGTACAGTACTTCTCATTGAGAATTCCTGCAAGGGAATAGATATCCGTTCTTGCAATTCCGAGCCTCAGGAAGGAATCGGTATCTTCAAGCACCTTTTTGTCAATAAGCTCCAGGTAGGAAGGAGTACCAGCAGATTCCACACCTATCACATTGATTGTAGGGGTCTCGCAGGCATAATTATAATAGAGGGGGGAATGAAGGTGAATCTCTACATCAGCTCCCCATTTGCTTGCTGCCCTGGAAGCTTCGGTAAGGGCAGAGATGATGTCGTTTTCGTCAAAGGAGAGTTCAGGGTTCAATCCTATGCTTGGCTCGTCAATTGAAACCGTTGCGATCTTAAAGTGTTTTGCGGATTTCATCGAGTTCCGGACGAACTTGTTTATGCTTTTTGCAAAAAGAGAATATATGTCCGCATACCGCGTACCCCCAAACTCTTTCAGGTAAAGTTCGGTCGGGCCGGTCACGCAGATTCGGACCTTTAAGGTCTCCCCGAATTTTTCTTTATAGGCTTTTGCGACCGTTTCTATAGCCTCAAGCTCTTCGATCCTTGAGCACTCCAGTTTTACCTCAAAAGGACCTTCGGTGCAGTTAGAGTCTCGGATAACTTTCAGGAACTGCTCATTCATGTCCTGATATTGGGGATAAGTAGGAACTTCTACGCCTGCATCTATTTTCTGCTGAAAGGCATCATTGATTACAGAGAAAAGTTTCTCATCTTCTGCTCTCGTTTTGAAGGCATTCTGGACCCATTCCCTGCTGACCCCTTCAGGTAGGGGATAGCTTCCTATATCGTCAAAGATAATTTCTTGCATGCTCTCTAGTAGACCTCCAAGAATTTATCATTATTGGAAAAACAGAAAAATTATAAAAAAACAGAGGAGAAGTACAGGAGAGCATTTTCTCAAAGGAAAACAATTAATTTATTTATCCATTGGCCAATCGGTTATAATTAATTTATTTATCCATTGGCCAATCAATTATTCCTGAGTTACTCCCTTTTCCGTAGTTATTCACGGTTTTTCATCTCTTCATTGAATGCGTTGCATTGAATGAGTTGATGCCTTTTGCCGTATTTTCAAGCAGCCTGAGAGCAAGCTCCTGGTCCGGCCAGAATGCCAGCCCGCAGTCAGGACTTGCATATCTTATACGGTCTCCGAGAATGGAGTAGGCTTTCTCAAGCCGTTTTTGTACGAGATCAGGGGTTTCTATTTCAGTGACGATCTTTTGCATGTATTCTTTTTCTTTCCAGGCATTGACTTCATAAGTCTCGTTAACAATGCCTATAAGACTGGAAATATCAGTCCTCGAAACTCCGAGCCTGATGTAAGTATTTGAGTCCTCCAGAACTTTTTTGTCCATAAGGTCTATGTAAGATGGTGTTGCGGCGTATTCAAACCCAATAACATTGATTGGAGTTTCGCAAACTAATTTGTATTTTAATGGAGAGTGCAGATGAATCTCCACATCTGCTCCCTGTTTTCGTGCGTGTGTAGAAGCCAGAGTCAGGGCAGATATGATGTCAGAGTCAGAAAACTGGATTCTATCATTCATTCCAAGGCTTGGTTCATCCAGAGCGATAACCCTGATTTTGAAGTTCTTAGCAGCTTTAAAAGCCTGCTTTATGAAGTTTTCAATATCTAGAGCCATAATATGATATGCATCTGCAAAAGCGGTTTCCCCGAAAGCCTGAAGGTAAAGGTCAGTAGGACCGGCAACGCAAACTCTTACCTCCAGAGTCTCTCCTGTCTCTTCCCTGTAATGTTTTGCAACTTCGTCAATTATCTCCAGCTCAAGAATTTTTGCGTTCTCTTCTTTTACAATATAAGGCTCATAACAGTTCTTTTCATCTTTGATAATGTCCAGAAACTGACCGATCATATCCCTGAACTGCGGATAAGTGGGAACATGCACTCCAACATCTATTTTTCTCCGGAAAGCCTCCCTTACCAGAGAAAAGAGTTTTTCATCTTCAGTTCGGGTTTCGGCTGCAGCTTTCACCCATTCCCTTGTAAGACCTTCAGGTGTGGGGAGGCTGCCTCCATCGATGAAAGTGATCTCCTGCATATCTTGTATGTAAGCTCAATCGAGTATTATAAGTATTGGAATTACTCCAGATAATAAATTCAAACGAACATATACTAAATCTTTTGAAGCATATGATTGCACATTATTTAATAATAAATATATAAAAAGCGATTTAAGGTATTGAAGATCATATAATGTAAGGAAGTTTAGGAGCTTTGCCCTGAAACGTTCTATGGGGAAAAACGACAATTATAGGGAAATAAAATTAAGGCTTGATCGGGGGAAATAGCCAGAGAGGATCTTAACTGCTGTAAAATAAAACATATTTTGAATCTTCAAAGGCACACCACTTTCTAGAGAATATAATGGTTACTTAGGGGTTTATTTCTGAAAATCAGATACAGAAAATCCAGAACCAGAATAGGGTCAGGATTTCACACATTTAGCCCTTCCTGATATTGTCGAAATAATCCTCAGCATTCAACCATAATTGTGTCTTCAACCAGAAATTTTGGGGGGGGTATGAATTATGAAAACTGAAATAAAACTATTGAATGAGTATTATCCCTGGAAAAAAATAAAGCTCAAGGAAGCCGAATGTTATTTAAAAGGAAATGTCTTTTTCGAGAATAAACTTCTGAGTCCGGAAAAACTTGCTGAGTTGATATTCACTTTAATCTGTAAAGAAGGACAGGGCAAGAAAAAAGAAACAGGAGATTTTCTTGAGAAATTAAATGGGGAGTTTGTATTTGTTGCCGAAACTAAAGATATTATATTTTGCGCTGTTGATAAAACAAGAAGTATTCCTTTGTTTTACATAAAAACAAAAAATAGTTTTATTGTATCAGACAGTGCCTATTATTTAAAAGATAAAATTAACCCTCATCTGAATGAGGAAAAGGCAGCCGAATTCATGGTCACAGGATATGTAACAGGTAATGAGACTCTCTTTGACGACATTAAGCAGATAAGAAATGGGGAATTTTTACTCTATCAGAAAAGTGAAAATAGATTGAATTCCTGCTGTTACTTCAGATTTTTGCATGGAAATTATTACGAACTGCCTGAGGACAGATTGCTTGAGATGCTGGACCAGACCTTTGTAAATGCCTTTTCAAGGCTCATAGAAAGCACAAGCAAGCAGGGAAAAAGGATTGTAGTACCCTTAAGCGGAGGGCTTGATTCACGCATTATTGTTGCAATGCTGAAAAGGCTTGGAATCAATGATGTTACATGTATGAGTTACGGAAGAAAAGGCTGCCGGGAATCTGAGATAAGCAAACATGTGGCAGAAGCACTTGGGTATGAATGGGTTTTTGTAGAGTACACAGCAAAAAAATGGCGCGAATGTTATAATTCAAAGGAAGCCGACTTATTCCGGATATGGGCTGGAAACCTGTCGTCTCTCCCGCACATGCAGGACTTCCCAGCCGTAAAAGAGCTAAAGACCCAGGGAAAAATTCCGGAAAATTCAGTATTCGTCCCAGGGCACACCGGATACGGCTGCGATATTCCCGATTCGACGAGTTTCGATTCAGAAGCCTATCTAACAGCCACTCTGAAAAAACATTATAACCTATGGGGATATGGGCAGGAGCTCGAAAAGATCTTCAAGCGGAGGATAAGCAAATCAACATCAGGACTTGAAATTAAAGATAATGAAACATTTGCAAATACAATAGAATATTTTGATACTAATGAAAGGCAGGCAAAATTTATCAACAATTCGGTCAGAGTCTATGAGTTTTTTGGATACGAATGGAGAATTCCATTATGGGACATTGAACCGATGGAATTCTATTTAAGAGTCCCGGTAGAATACAGGATAAACCGGTACCTTTACAAAAAATACGCCAGAGACTGCCTGTTTTCAGGAGAGCTGGAAATACTTAAAGGAATCGATTGCACTACCGATTTCATGAACCTCAAGACCCTTGAAAAACGCTCAGGATATGAAAAGCTCCTTTATTACAGAACATTCGCTCACAGTTACTATGATCAAAAAGTGAATAACCCTGTGTGGGGAAGGTACTTTGAAAATCCTCTTATTTCGAGGCTTCTAATTAAAGTTTCAAAATATGAGAACGAAAATATTGAGGAATATCCGCTGCTAAAAGCTATTCTGGAATACAGAAACGAAGAAAAGTATCCTCTGACAGTGAATGGAGTAAGTGCACTGGAATACCTGGCAAGCATCAAAGGAGAAACTTATTCGTCCAGAAGTAAGAAGGTTCTTAAGCCAGCTGGTTCTCCGGCAAAAAGACCTCTTTAATTAGATGATATTTAATTATCTAACATAAAAATGAGAAAAAATTTGGCTAAAAAAGGCTTTAAAATAGAAATTGAGTGAAATTAACTGGAGAAATATGAAGGAAAAGGACAATAGAGATAGAGAATTTTTAAATTTTATTTCCCCTTTTATTCTCCTTTATTGTCTTTTATCTCTTCGATCCCAACACTTTGCCGGTTTTTCCAAACAGCAGGCAAAATAGTCCAGCCAGGCTTGCACATGGAACTGATATATTCAGGTACAATCACCGGCCCAACTTTCTCCCCTGTCTGACGGCTTTTAAACCAGAGTCTTCCAGGCTCAACCCCGAATGATAAAGTACAGGTTTCTGTCAAGAAAAAAGAAAATGGAAAAAGGACATCTGAAAACAAAAGTTTCCCTATTTTCAGATAATTTCCTATACTCAATACCTTTTCTTATACTTCGCAAGCACTTCTTTATCTGCCTCAAAAGCTTTCTCTTCAATGTAACCCTTTTCCAGTGCCCATTCAAAAAAAATATTGAGAACCTTTGCCGCTGTCCCAATAAATTTTTTGCCTCTCCCAACCTCAACCACGTAGTCGTCAAGAAAATCCTTAATTCCGCTGGGGTTAAGTTGTTCCGGGCTGCAAACATCAAAGTAGTTTTTGTTTTCACCTGCGGATTGGGCGGCACAAAGGGCCCTGTCTTCTTCTGACAGGTAATCCTCAGCATTCAGTTCAAGGAATTCCTCATAAAGAAGAATCACATCTTCACAGTCCAGGAAGGCATCAGATTTTAAGCTATCTTCCTGTTCACTCAAAAATTTCCGGAAAGCTTCGTTTATCGTGATCATATTTATCTCTGCAACGGCAATTTGTAGAGTAATATCAGTTTACTATAAAAGATCTTATATTTTTCTAGAAGATACCATATGCAAAAATCTGCTACTGCTACTATATATCAGTTTTCTAAAGGAAAACAAAAAACAAGTCAAAATAGAAGGTCAAAATAAAATCGAGATAATAAATCGAGATAATAAATCAAGTAGTATATAAGAGAATAAATTAAAAATAAGAAATTAAAAGGAAGGAAAAAGGAAGGAAAAAGGGAGTTTTTTGCGATTTTCTTTTATTTTTTTCCTTTTATCTCTTATTTCTATCCTCTCAATCACTTTCGTTTCCCTTATTCTTTTTACATTGATTCAGGGGCGCCTATCCCCAGGGTGTCAAGAGAGTTCGCAAGGACGATCCTTGCACAGTCAACCAGAGCAAGCCTTGCGGCCCTGACTTTTTCATCCTCTGCTGCAATAACCGGGACGAAACGGTAGAACTGGTTGAAGGCATCGGCAAGTTCACGGGCATAGATTGCAAGGATATGAGGTTTGAGTTCGCGGGCTCCGTGGTCAATTATGCTGTCAAACATTGCCATCTTCTTTATAAGATCGATTTCACTGTCCTCGACAAGGAGAGAGGGATTAATCTCTTCTTCAGGATCCCAGGCTGCTTCTTCTTTTGCTTTCTCAAGAATGCTACAGGCACGGGCATGAGAGTACTGGATGTAAGGGGCTCCTTGCTTCTCAAAATCAAGAGCTTCTTTCCAGTTGAAGACCGTGGATTTTTCGGGGGAAACCCTCACTATATCATAGCGGACTGCACCTATTCCGACCATTTCCGCAACCTGTTTCTTAAACTCAGTTGAAGTTTCAGGGCGACGGGTTTCGACCTGTTCAAAAGCAGCTTTAGTGACCTTGTCAAAGAGGTCATCGGCGCTTATGAACTGTCCACGGCGAGTACTCATTGAACCTTCAGGCAGAGAGACGAACTCAAAAATTACGACCTCCGGTTCTTTAATCCCGATAGAATTCAGGGTAGCCCTGAGCTGGCCGGAAATAAGCTTGTGGTCGGCTCCGAAAATATCAATTATGCGGTCTGCCTGCCCTGCTTTCCATTCATGGTAGGCGAGGTCGCGGGTTGTATAGAGAGAGGTACCGTTTGAACGCTGGATAACAAGAGTCTTTTCAAACCCATAATCTGAAAGATTGACCACAAGAGCTCCTTTGTCCATTTTAGTCCTGCCGGTAGCCTTGATGCGCTCAACAATGTTGTGTACTGCCCCGGATTTAAGGAAACTGGACTCGCTTACGAACTTATCATGAACAACGTTTAAGCGGAGCAGGGTCTCCTTGATTCCTGCAACAGCCAGGGAAACTGCCTGGTTAAAATGTTCGATAGTATTAACATCCCCGGCTTCCACCTTTTCCATAAGGGCATCAATTTCCTTTACGTATTCAGGGTTTTTGTCCAGTTCTACATTGGCTTTAATATATACGTCAGCAATTGCAGCATCGGACTTTCTGGAAAGGTCAAGCTCAAAGCGCTCACACGCCCAGGAAACTACGGCAATCTGTCGGCCCATATCGTTAACGTAATACTGGACCTCCACATCATATCCTGCACGTCTGAGAATGCGGGCAAGGGTATCTCCTATAATTGAGTTGCGGATATGTCCTACATGAAGAGGACCGTTTGGGTTTGCTGAGGTATGCTCAAGGAGAATTCTGTCCTTTGGAGCTCCACAGCCGAATTTTTCTTTCTCTTCCCGGACAGCGGTTACTGTTCTGTCAAGGTAATGCCTGCCTGCAAAGAAATTGATGTAAGGACCTGCGGCACTCACTTCTCCTATATAGGAGCCTTCAGGAATTTCAACTGCAGAAACGATGCGTGATGCCAGCTCTTTTGGGTTTTGCTTGTGAATACTTGCAAGCCTGAATGCGGCTCTGCTTGCAAGGTCAGCATGAGGAGAGGTTTCGAATTGAAGTTCGGAATCCTCAACCTCAACCCCGACTTTTTGAACAGCTTCTTTTAAGATTGATGTAGCCTGAGCTTTGAGTTCCAGGAACAAGATAAATCACCTGTATAAATTACTTGTAAAAAACTGAAATTGCTTGATTAATCCTCATATAATAGATTTAACCTGTCAATTCTGATAATCTGTCAATTCTGATAATCTGTCAATTCTGATCTATGGACCTGAACTGGTGTAATAGTTTTGATTTACAACTCCTGATCCACTGATCTAAAGAGCAATTTAATTAAAAAAGCATTGGGTAAAAATTACTGGGTAGGGGACTTTGCCCCTGAATGTGATCAGACTCCTGTACTGTACCTCAGAATTGCAGCTATGCCTCCAAAAGCGTTCATGAGCTGGGAACCCTCATCAAAGTCTGTGGACACAAAAACTACCTTTGTATTGCTCTTATCGGCAAGCTCTGAGAATTCGTCAACAATGTCCTTAACCTCTGTAACATCAAGAGAAGAACCACATTTGGGACAGTTCCCTGCTGCGGGAGCAGGCTCTCCGGGTTTCCAGCGCCGTGTCCATTTATTTTCATATCCGCAGACGCTGCACCTGGTAGTAACTCTTTCTGCACGCAGGTCTTCGGAGAGCAGAAGCACGTCCACCGCATTGATCTCAAGATTTGCCCTGACCTGAGCTTCTCCATAGGCTACCTTACCAGAATCGGAAATCAGTTCCTTGAAAAAGTCTCTGACAGCATTTTTCTGGCCCATGAGCTCGAGGTCCTGGAGTTTATCCCCTGCAGCATTAACAAGCTCGGTAAGCCCGGATTCATCAGTGTATGCCGTATCAAAGAGACCCAGGATTTTCTTCATGAGCTCGTGGTGCAGGAACTCACCTGCGTAGAACTCTTCCTTTGTCGGAGAGGGGCCTCCTATAAGGACACCTTTGAGGTCTTTATGGTCGACAGCCATGAAAACATCACTTGCAGCATCCCCTATCCTCTTGTAGAAGTCATGGATTGCAATAAGCCTGAGCTGCTGGAAACGGTGGGAACTCTGACCTCCTTTCCTCTGCTTGCCAGGAACTGTCGAAGTCAGGTTGCGGAAGGGCTCGATTCTTTTTCCCACCAGAAGCCCTACAGTTGCTTCTCTGCGGTCAAGAACCAGAAGCCCGAAAGTACTCTTATCCTTGAGCATATCCTCAAGAGGCTCCAGATAAAAAGATGAGTCGCAGTGGTACTTGTAAACAGTAATGGGCTCGGGAGGAACGATTACCTCACTTTCCATGCTCGTCTTGTTGGCTCCAATATCCACAGCACCTGTAAAGTATACTATACCGTTCTCAGGTACTTTATCCAGGTATCTGAGCCTTGAGAGCAGAGATTCAATTGCTCCCTGCACATTTGTCCTCGTAAGCTTGGACTTGATGTTGGCAGCCTGCCCATGCTCGTCTTTTAACTGGTTTGTAACATCGAAAATTTGCTTGTCAGAAGGGATATAAAGAGAAATAAGCTCAGTGCTCCTTCCTTTCTTATCCCTGAGGCCCTCAAGCTTCTTTTTAAATTCGTACTTTTCGTGTGCGGATTGTTCAGTCATTTTAAAAATTCCTCAATGAATAAAGCAGTATGATTCGTGATTATCGTGATTTATTAATGAATTGAAATTTTAAATTGATTTAAGACATGTAAGTTAGTCTTACAAATTAATCTTCAAATCAACAATTAAAGCGAATGAATCTGAATCTGCTTAATTTGAAGTTTCCGGATCTGGAAAAAGTTTTTGATAATATTTATCAAATCCGACATCATCGCAAACTTAGCCAGGTGAATCTGGTCATAGCAAATTTAGCCATAGCAAATTTGGTCATTTTAGTCATAGCAAATTTGGTCATGGCAAATTTGGTTATCCAGTAGCATATTTGTTTAGCATATCGGTTGCATACAACGGATAACTGGAGGATTTGATAAGGATAAATCACACAGTGAGTTCCTGTCTCACCCGAAATCCGGGTATAAAACCGCCTGAAACGCGAATAACCTGAGAGAGAAATATATCTTTCAGGAGCCGGCATCTCAGCAAGCCGCTAAGCCAGTCGCTAAAGCTTGCATTTATGCTGCGCAAACCTGACAGGTTTCGCATTCTTTTGATCGCACTAGATATGAGACATAATCTTACTCAGACTGCGTGTAATAGTTAAAAATTTATTTAATTTGGATTAAATTAACCCCTGACGGGATCATATCCTAATTGAAACTTAGGTTTATATTTGTTTCTATCCCCAACTTAATTTATAAGTTCATACTGCTATAAATGTCTTCCTGTGTGCTGGTCTTCAAAAACCGATTTTTTGAAAGATAAATAGAACCAGAAAAAGAGAAACAATCAGGTTAGAACCAGAAAATGAGAAACAATCAGATAAATAAGAATGGAAAAAAGAAAGGTAAAAGGTAGATCCAAGGTAGAGCCAGGGATTAAACAGTGAGGGTTTAACCCGGACAAAAAGCCTTTTTAACAGGAGATTTTCTTCCGTCCTTTGAAAGAAGGACAACCCGGCTTATTTCGGAATCATCTATGACTTCATACCCGAGGTGCTTTGCAACTTCTTTTGAGAACTCAAGCACTTCTGCATGTGTTGGCATGGCAGAACGGTCCAGGCGAAGGCGTGAAAATCCGAGGTGCATGTAAGCTTTTATTTCAACAAAATCAGGTGAGGCTTTTTTAATCAGCTCGGCATAACCTTTCGGATTGGACATGTTTTCACCCTTAACAAGGGTGGTCCGGATGACTGTTCTTGAGGATTTCTCTTTCATGAT
Source organism: Methanosarcina sp. (assembly GCA_013331265.1). Lineage (GTDB taxonomy): Archaea > Halobacteriota > Methanosarcinia > Methanosarcinales > Methanosarcinaceae > Methanosarcina > Methanosarcina sp10923u. The sequence continues at coordinate 6,411 of DUGS01000030.1, read as the reverse complement.
GTCCAGAGACTCATTAATCCTGTCCCAGAGTGCAGGAGATTTTGGCTGGCAGACCCTGAGATAGGTTTCGAGGTCAGGAGCATCAAGACTCATGTATAACTGGGAAGGATTGACCTTTTCAAGCATCGAAGGAATGGTTCCGTTTGTTACCATAAAAGTAGTAAAACCTCTTTTTTTGTATTCCTCAATGAGTTCCGGAAGGTAAGGATAAAAAGTCGGCTCTCCGGACAGAGAGATTGCAACATTATTCGGTTCATTGCCCTCAAGCCAGCGTTCCCGGAGTGCATTTGGGGAGCCGCCAAAACCTGTAATCAATTTGCGCTGACAAGCAATGCTTTCCTCCACTATCTTTTCAGGAGAGTCCCACTCTCCGGGTACAGGGACAGAAACTTCGGTAGGGCGCCAGCAGAAAAGGCAGCGCTGGTTGCACATGAGAGTTGGAGTCATCTGAAGGCAGCGGTGGGACTGGACGCCATAAAATTTTGATTTGTAGCAAAAACCTTCGTCGTTCATGGCTTTTCTGAGCCAGAGGCAGGTTTTTACTGCTGAATGGCGGCCTGCAAGGGCATATCCCTGCTTTTTAAGAAGGGTCTCAAAATCAGGGATATCAAAGGGCAGAGAGGTCTGCTCTTCATCTCTGTTTTCTTCCTGGACTTCCGGAAAGCTTTCCCTGGAATTCTCCTTTTCTTCTTTTTTTTCTTCAAGCGGCATTTTCCGGATATTAATTCTTTGTGGTATATATAAGGATCGGAAAATAATATTAGAGAACTAGAATTAATCGAATGCCAGGATTTTCACGTCAAAATCCGCAAGATCTACAATAGGGACTCGGGCCGGCATTGGCACCAGGTTTACACGTTTCTGAAACTCTGTCTGAGCCTGCCATGTCCCGGAATTAACCAGGAGAACGTTTTTGTAGCGCTGGACCCCCAGGGTGTGGACATGTCCCGTGTGAATAATATCCGGAACAGGATCAATTATAAAATAGTCTTTTTTCTCCGGGGATATAGAAACTCTGCTTCCGTATGTTGGAGCAAGATGCCTGCGCTTAAGCATTTCAAGGACTGCCCCTGCAGGCTCCTGATATGAAACACCTGGGACACTTGCCACAAGATCGTCAATCGACCTGCCGTGATAGATAAGGATTCGAACACCGTCAAGGTCCACAAGAGCAGGATTGCCTACGAAGGTGATATTCTCAGGAAAATCTGCACGGATCCTCTCAGGGAGGGCAGGCTGCGGTTCTGCCTGGCGTACAGCGTCGTGGTTTCCTGGACTTATGATCACGTGGATGTGTTCGGGAATTTCCCTTAAGTACTCCGCTGCTTTCCTGTACTGTTCATAGACATCAAGAATATCAAGTTCCATTTCCTGGTCGGGATAAATTCCAATTCCATCTACCAGGTCTCCTGCAACAACGAGATAACGGACCTGGGCAGCAACCTCTCGCATCTCTTCTGAATCAGATTCCCCCTTTAAGAAATCCAGAAAGTCCAGCCAGGAATCTTCCAGGAACTGAGAACTGCCAACATGCACATCCGAGATAAGTACGGCTTTGCCGTGGCTTCCTGTCCTGCGCTGGACGCTGTTAGGGACATCCGGCTGGAGAATCTTTGTAGCAAGCATAAGGTTTCCATCATTAGTGACCGAACCTGTTACTCCAATAACCTCGTCAAGAAGAAGCCGCGAAGCCAGTTCAAAGAGTTCTTTGTCGCTGTTCCGGATGAGAACTGAAAAAGAGCCTGTAGGGTCTTCAAGAGAAAGGATTTTGTGCCCGTTATTTGTGCTGCTGATATCTGAAATCATCCCTATAATAGATAGCTCCTCGTTGCCTCCATCTGATCCGCGGCGAAAATTCCTCCTTTTCAAACTCTCTATAGGGCGCGCATTCATCCTGCCCCTGAGGATCTCAGAAAGCCTGCTGTACCTATCCCTGAAGTATTGCACGAACTGCATGTACTCTCCTATACAGGTCGAATGCCCGGTGATATCGGAAAGCACGGTAACAGGATTACGGCCCGGAATATGCCTGACCTCTTCTGCCCTGGAGCTTGAAGTAAAAGAACTTCCATGGTTTGAGAAAATGGAAGCTGCCCTGGAAACATGGTTAGGAGCAGAAAGAGAAGGAGAACCTGCCTGTCCGAAAAAAGAGGTGACCTGTCTCTCTTTACCTCCTGAAGATACAGATGGATTAACAGGACAGGAAACGGAATTAATTACAGAATCTGTAAAGGGATCAGCAGTGGAATCGGCAACGGGTTTAGCAACAGACTGAGAAACAAAGTCAAGAGTGTGCTCTTGAGAAGAAAGAACATCAGAATCTGTTTCGGAATTGTTGTTCGGGATATCAAACCTGGAAACTACTTCCTGATCAATACTTGAAGTCAATCCCGCTTCCTTAAGAGAATTTGAAGAAAGATCAGGAACTTTTACCATGTCAGAACTTAATGGTTCCAGGGACGGAGAAGAAATGCTATCTGAAGGCATACTCTCTGAAGGC
>DUGS01000030.1:0-3728 GCA_013331265.1 Methanosarcina sp. | reverse complement strand
AGGCATACTCTCTGAAGGCATACTGCCAGCAGGTGTTCGGGAAAGTGTTAGGGGAGACAATCCAGAACTTGTCCCTAAAACCGTTTTCGAAGCTTCAAAGCCTTTCAGGTCGATATGTTCGGGTTCAATAACGAAAATACAGTCATCAATAGTTGAGAGGATATATTTTAGAAGGCTTTCAGGGGAGTTACTTGATTTGATTAGCTGTACTGCTAACGGGCTTATTTGATACCCTTCTTCTGTAACTGCCCTTACAATATCAATTTCATTCATAATTTCGACCTGATTTCTCGACGTGGTCTCCGACTGCCAGAACCTGTTGAATCTGTATGACCTGACGTTTATCAACCTGAAATCAAAAAGATTAAGGCAAAGACCCATTTAAAATATAAAAACTAATCACATACAAAACTAATTCGATACAAGCACAATAACATGGCAGAGTTTTAGTGATTTTTTTATTCTCAAAATCAATTTTCAAAATCAATTGAGAACTCCTTGTGATCCCATAATGCATTATATATGCCAGTCTATTACAGCATAATTAACCAGTTAAGCTAACAATACTTACAGCATAATCACCAGTATAATGATAACAATACTGATATAATCATTGATAACGCTCCAATAATTATAGCACCTACTTTTATAAAATTATATTATGACATTTTCAGAGTCCATCTGCCAATAAACATTTGTACTTTAGAATATAGAATAAATAGATCAGTGGCTTCCTTTAACCGCCTGTATCACTCTGATATTAATTAAAACATTATATCCTTAAAGTAATTCTTCTTTGTTTCCAGATTTATTAGTATAAACATATTTAGAAACAAGTTATTGAATTCTATGAAATTTTAGTCGATTTATTAAGAAATTATTAATAAAAATACCATAACAAGATGATAAATTATAATTTAATATAGGAGAAAAACAAATCGTATAGGCAAATATGCATGGAAGTATCATAAAAAACAAAGGAAATCAAATAAAACAAAGGAAACCAGTACAATTAAAAGTATGATAAGTGAATTTATACTAAAATATAAATTATATAGCCAACGAAGTGCTGACAAATGCAATGCAGACCGAATGAAATATAAATAAAGTGTAATACAGCATCAGTACAGCACCAGAAGAATAAGATAAAGAGAATAAAGGCTTACTATGAGTAAAATTAATACACAAAACAATACCCAGGAAGGAGAAAATTTCCTGGTCTCCCTTGGAAAGGATTTGCTGTCGGTTGCGGCTGTCCTGATAGCCTTTATGGTTCTTTCCAAACTGGCGTTCGGGCTCTGGACTCCTATGGTTGCAGTGGAGTCGGGAAGTATGGAACCTCATATGCAGGTAGGAGACATTATTTTCATTAAAAACATCGATAGAGTTGATATTGTTACCAATGAAGAAGGGAAAAATTCAGACTATATGACCTTCGGAGACTATGGAAATGTGATCCTCTACCGACCCTATGGGCAGGACAGCATAACTCCAATAATACATAGAGCAATGTACAGAGTGGAAGCCGGAGAGCCTATGTGGGAAAATGGTCCTGCTGCTCCTTACGCAGGATATATTACCAAAGGAGATAACCCCATAACTAACAGGCACTATGACCAGGAAGGACAGATAAGCTACTATGTGCCTGTAAAGGATGAATGGATAATTGGAGTTGCAAAGTACAGGATTCCTTATCTTGGACATATAAGGCTGCTCTTTTCATGAACCTTTGAGTTATTGAAATATCCAACCGTCAGTCAAATAGCCATTCCAAATTGTGTGATCAGTGTATGTAACCTGATCACAGATTATTAACCTGATCACAGATTATATTTCATTATGTGAACTTATTTCAGCATAAACTTTTGACCTGTACACTTAGCTTCAATAAAATCCCGGCTTCTATTTCAGGTTCTAAACCAGAATTTCAATCAGGTTCAGGCATTTTGCGTTGAACTTCTTTTCTTTCATTTTCAGGCATTTGGGGTTGATTATTTCACAGTGAACTTCAACTCATCTCGACCTTCATCCTCAGCAGTTGTTTTCTCCAGAAGATATTCAAATCTTTTCAGGATTTTCGTTTCAGGATTTTTGCGAAACCTTTTTTAGCTTCAACAAATCAGAGTAGCCGTAAATTTAAATGAGTCCAGACTGAAGATGAACCCAAATTAAAAAACATTAAAAACACACACGAACTTTTCCAAATATAAGGTACAAAAAATGAAAGTACTTGAAAGCACTTTCATGCAAAACGCACATGAAATTTTCCAAATAGAATACAAAAAACAGCTAAAAATCATAAGAAACATGAGACTTAAAAAACTGAAAATTGACAGGACAGAGCTTTCTGGAAACCTCCTTCTTGCGCCTATGGCAGATGTAACAAATCTGGCTTTCAGGCTGCTTTGCAGGCATTACGGAGCTGATCTGACTTATACCGAAATGATCAATGCAGATGCCCTGCTCAATGAGAGCAGGAAGTCTTTTATTAAAGGGCTGAGCTCTCCGGATGACAGGCCTTTTGGGGTTCAGCTTGTAGGAAACTGTCCTGAGAAACTGAAAAAAGCTGCGCTTTTTATTGAAGAAGAATACAGGCCTGAAGTCATAGACATTAACATGGGCTGTCCTGCAAGATGTATTACAGGAGCTGGCTGTGGTTCTTCTCTTCTCAATTCTCCGGAACTTGTGTATACAATCATTTCAGAGCTGACAGATACCCTGAATACTCCTGTCAGTGCAAAAATCAGGCTCCTTGGAAGAGAGGAAAAAACGCTTGAAATTGCCCGCCTGATAGAAAAGGCAGGGGCATCAGCTCTGACCGTGCATGGCAGGACTGCAGTACAGATGTATTCAGGTAGTTCGAACCTTCTGGGGATAAGAGCTGTCAAAAATGAACTTTCGATTCCAGTCATTGCAAACGGGGACGTAAAAGACGAAGAATCTGCAGAAAGGACGCTGGAACTAACAGGTTGCGACGGGATCATGATAGGAAGGGCGGCGATGGGGAACCCTTTTGTATTCCAAAAAATCAGGCACTACCTGGAAACCGGGGAAAAACTTGAAGCAGATAAACAGGCCAGGCAGCTTGAAGATTTTAACGCTTATATTTTACTCCTTGAGGAACACGGCCTGCTTTCATCCATAAACCTCAGGATGCATGCACACTGGTTTACTAAAGGACTGCGCGGCTCGCGGCAGGTCAGAGAAAAGATTAATGGTTTGGAAGACGGAAAAGCCATAACCGAACTGATAAGGAATTTCTGCCAGGAAATATATTAAAATATCCCTCTATTAGAGGCGAGCTTTGTTTACGGCAACAAAAAGAAAAAACGTAATCAATAGACAGGTTAACCTGGAAACAATAATTATAAAACACCTAAAAAATAATTTATAAATAGATGTATTTATAAAGAATTCTTCGACTTTCACCGAAAACCTAATAATAATCTACACAATTATCCATGAACTATCAGGCATCAAACGGCGTGAAAATATAATTGGAAAATATATTAAACTTAAAATAACCATAATCCAATAATAAGGAATACTATCAGGTTAACAATTCTGCCGTCCAGAGTTTTGAGTTACCGCAAATTCACTTTGGATATTCATGGTGTCTGAAGAAGAAACCAGGTAAAAATCGTACACGGGTAGGTACTGAGCCTCTAAACTGGCAAGTATTTATATAAAAATTAACTTCAGGTTAACTCAATTGACAGTAACTCAAT
>DUGS01000006.1:12382-13082 GCA_013331265.1 Methanosarcina sp. | reverse complement strand
GGCCCTTCTTGACCTGAAAGGCAGTGGGGTAGAACTGACAGGAGGTTCTGTAATCAGCGGGCTAACCCGCCAGAAAAAGATGGGTGATGACCCTGTGGCTCTTGGATTTACAGATGTCCTTCTTTTGAAGAAAGCGGTAACAGAACACCGGGTCCCTTCCAGTACAGGGCAGCATCTGGACATTGCCATTGTGACCGGGTACCGAAGCCATGAACTTCCACTCAAAAACCTTGCAGAGGAAATCAACAGCAACAGTAGCCTTAACCTTACTCTCAACTGTTTTATGGCTGACTACGTGATGGAAAACGATGTCGACCTGAGCGGGATGGACATCATCTATATTAACATGCTGAGCCCCTCAACGGCCCAGAAGCTCACATCCACGGTGGACGGTGCGATTGCTAATGGGTGTGTGGTTATTGATGACGACACCCTGATAAACGAGAGCGTCCCGTTTTCCGAAGACCAGATAGAGAGCTACAGGGAAAAACTGAATAATTACTGGCTTAACGGGGCTTATGACCAGAGCAACCTGAAGAACCTTGTATTCTGTATTGCCAGCGACTGCTGCGGCAGGACTGACCTCCTGTACAAGGACCCGCACATGCTTCCCGAAAGGGCGATCTACCATACGAACATGACAGGTTACTTCACTGATTCCCTGGATACCTATCTTACCTGGTACTCTAACAGAAGCGAC
>DUGS01000006.1:12007-12165 GCA_013331265.1 Methanosarcina sp. | reverse complement strand
TTCCAGATTGAGCCAATTGACGCTTTAATTTCGGAACTTGAATCCAGGGATTACAATGTTATTGCGACTTATGGGTCTGATAACCTTTCCTCTGGAGATTTTTTCAAGCAGGGCGACGAAGTCCTTGTGGACGCTATTATCTCTTTTACGTACTTTGG
>DUGS01000006.1:7180-11744 GCA_013331265.1 Methanosarcina sp. | reverse complement strand
GAGTATGAAGCCAGCAGCAGGCCGCTCCCTGCCGATAAGATGATGAAGCTCGATTTGCAGGAACTCTGGGGGGCTATTGACCCGGTAATAATGGCTTCAACGGAAATAGATCCTGAAACTGAGACCGAGACTTCAGTTTCCATAGACTACCAGGTGGACTGGCTCGTTGACCGCGTCGAAAGCTGGGTGAACCTTGGGGAAATACCTGAGTCCGACAAAAAAGTTGCTGTCATTTATTACAACCACGGTGGAGGAAAGGATAACATAGGGGCTTCTTATCTCGATGTTATCCCAAGTTTGACCAGCCTGCTTGATGCCATGGCTGCCGGAGGATATGCCATTAACGAAAGCCAGACCCTAAACGAGACCGCCCTCCTTAACCTCATGCTTACTCAGGGTATCAACATAGGGACCTGGGCTCCAGGGGAACTCGAGAAGCTGGTTGCTACAGGAAAGGTCGTGCTTGTCCCTGAAAATACCTATGAGGGATGGTTTTCTGAACTTCCTGAAGAGAAGCAGCAGGAGGTTATTGACCAGTGGGGACCTGCGCCCGGGGAGATTATGGTCTGGGCAAACGAGAGTGGAAAATATCTTGTAATTCCCAGAATTGAGGTCGGGGAGAATGTGCTTCTGGCCCCGCAGCCTTCGAGAGGCTGGCTCGATGACAGTGAGGCACTCTATCACGATTCAGAACTGCCTCCCCACCACCAGTACATTGCATTCTATCTCTGGCTCCAGCATTCTGAAGAGGAAGGCGGTTTTGGCAGTACTGCCCTTGTGCATTTCGGCAGGCATGGGACTCAGGAATGGCTGCCCGGAAAAGAGTTCGGACTTTCGAGGTACGACTGGTCTTCCCTGATGATCGGGGACATGCCAGTGATTTATCCTTATGTCATGGATGGGCTTGGAGAAGGAAATGAGGCAAAACGAAGAGGTGGAGCAGTTATAGTCAACCATCTCGTCCCTCCGATTATTTCCGCAGGAAGCTATGGGGACTATGCAAACCTGAGCGAAGCTATCCAGAACTATGAGAAGGCTGAGGCAGATGCCTCACTTAAAGCGGCTCATAGGTCTGAAGTTTTAAACCTGACCCGGTCCCTTTCCCTGGATGAAGAATTCAATATGACAGAGGCAGAAAACAATGAAACTTATTTTAATACAACTTTCCTGGGAGGGCTTGAAGAACTGCTGGATGAGTATAAGGGCCAGTCCATGCCTTACGGGCTGCACATTCTGGGCACGAGCCCGAAAGGGGAACAGCTTGTGGGCATGGTAAATTCTATGCTCGGCACTGACTTTGCTGATTCGGTTCACGAATTCAATGAAACCGAAGGTGCCCAGCTTTATCTGCTGGACCTTGTCCTGAATAAGGGAGCCAATTCCACGGATGCTCAGATGCAGGTTCTCGGTACAGGCAATGAAACAGTCAGCACCTTCCTTACAAGTGCAGAAGAATATGCTGCAAACCTGGCTCTTGGGGAAGAGGAAATCCAGCAGGTCCTCAATGCCCTTGATGGCAGGTTCATTTCCGGAAACCAGGGAGGAGACCCTGTTAGAAACCCTGAAACTCTGCCTTCGGGAAGAAACTTCTATGCTTTTGACCAGCGGATAGTGCCAACAGAAGCTTCCTGGGCGCTCGGGCAGGAGATGGCTGACCAGATGCTTAACTCCTATGTTGCCGAGCATGGGACTTACCCGAAAAAGGTGGCTTATATCCTCTGGGCAGGGGAAACTACAAGGCATGAAGGGGTTATGGAAGCAGAGATCCTCTACCTGCTCGGGGTCAAGCCTGTGTGGAAAAGCGGCAGAGTAGTTGATGTGGAAGCTATCCCCATGGAGACCCTTGGAAGGCCCAGAGTTGATGTGGTAATCCAGATCTCAGGCCTTTACAGGGACATGTACCCTGATAAGGTGCGCCTGCTGGACAAAGCCGTAAAACTGGCTTATGCCCAGGAAGATTCCCCCAACTATGTCCGGGAAAATGCTGATGCCCTTAAAGCCTCTTTGATGAGTGAAGGTTCACTTAATGATAGTGAAGCACTGGACCTTGCCCTGCTAAGGATTTTCGGGTCTTCGGACGGAGCCTACGGCACAGGTCTTCCCAATGCGGTCTCTGCAAGCGATACCTGGGAAAACAACGATGCTCTTGCAGACCTTTACATCAGCAAGATGTGCAATGCCTACGGAGAAAACCTCTGGGGCGAAAACCTGAGGGGCCTTTTCGAAAAGAACCTTGAAGGAGTTGAAGCCACTGTGCACAGCCGGAGCACAAACCTCTATGGGACTCTGGACAACGACGATTTCTTCCAGTATCTGGGAGGACTGAATCTCGCAGTCAGCTCTGTTTCGGGAGGGAAGTATCCTGATTCGTTTATCACTAACATGCTGACCGGAGGGGACGAGAAAATCGAAACTCTGAAAGAGTTCCTGACAAGGGAAACTTATTCCCGCTATTTCAACCCCAAATGGATTGACGGTATGCAGGGGAACGGTTATGCAGGAGCAAGGGAAATGGCAGACTTCATTGAGAACCTCTGGGGCTGGGAAGCTACAAACCCTGATTTGATCAGTGATGAAATGTGGAATAAGGTATATCAGACTTATATGGCAGACCAGGAACTCAATGCCTGGATAAAGCAGAACAACCCCTATGCTTACCAGTCCATGACAGCCCGGATGCTGGAGACCGCCCGCAAGGGCAACTGGGACGCTTCGGATGAGGCTCTCAAAAGCCTGGCTGAGGAATATGCAGAGTCCGTGGTCGAAGACGGAGTCACCTGTTGCCACCATACCTGCGGAAATCCCCTCCTCAATAACTATGTGTCTGGCATTGTCTCAGTACCAGGTTTCACAGAAACGATTGAAGAGGCTACGCAGGAATCTCTTGAACAGGAAGAGCCTGAAAAGCACAGCAGCAGTAAAGGTCACCAGACAAGTGTTGCTGAAAAACTCAACCAGACTTCTAAAGCAAACACTGAAGAACAGGCCAGCAACCAGACTGTTCAGAATTCCGATGCCGGTTATGGGACAAATTCCCCGGAGCCCGCTCCGGGGGTCCGCCAATCTGCAGATCCCGATTATGTGGAGGGCTATGAAATGCAGAAAGAAGGACCAGTAGAAGAAGAAAGTGGAGGGATGTCCTTCTCAGGTTCTGATATCGTCGGAATTCTCTTCGTGATAGCGGCAGTGGGAGGAATTTATCTGGGGATGAGGAAGAAGAAATTGTAAATGAAAAAACTGTAAATGAAATTTGGAAAGGGGTAACCCCCTTTCTTTTTCAGTCCTTTCTTTCTTCTGTTTTTTCTTCAGTCTTTTTTATATAAGGCTTGATATCAAGCACAGGTGTCCCGTTTATAGCATCCAGGCCTTTTACGTAGAGCACATTGCCCTCAACTTTTAATAATTCAACAATTGTCAGCCCTATCCCGTTAGGGCGGTATGGGCTTCTGCTTGCAAAAACCCCGGATATCTCTCCGTCATAGTGGCGGCGGTGAATAAGCTTATACCCTTTTGATTTGCTGAAGTAAAAGAGGATATACAGTTTTTCAAGCTCTTCTATTCTGTAAAGCCCGTCAGCAAGCTCTTTTTTCAGAATGATTTTTGAAACTTTCTTGTAGACGTCTTCGTTATACTCCGGCTCAAGGTAATCATTTTCCACATAGCCTATGGGAGTAAACTCAATTTTATCGAGGTCTTTCTCCAAATTCTTACTCATTTTTTGCCTCAAAACATGAGATACAAACTATTTCCCCATTTTTCACCCTTCCCAGAGGTTCCATGAAACCTTCTCCGCATTTACTGCATATAAGGGTGGGGTAGATTATGGCTTTTTCCGGAGGCTCGGTTTCTACTTCACTGACACAGAAAAGTTCTTCTTCCGGAATATCCAGGACTCTCCGGCTTTTTGCTTCGTGCGAAGCCCGAAACTCTTTTGCTTCTTCGGGGCTTGCAGTGCCTGCCCTTAATTTTGCGAAGAGGGCGGTGTGTTTTTCATCCTGGGGGAGGACATCCGGTTTCAGGGAAATTCTCAGGGCTTTTTTATCCCCTCTCTTGAAAAATGTGTATACATGCTTCCCGTGTTCTTTAAATATGAGATTTCCTTTCCCACATGTGCAGCCGTTGATCGCCTGAATTGCATCCACTGCACATGACCGGTTTTCCACAACTGCAACGAGTTCTTCATCTTTACTTCTGTCTTTAAAACGTTCGGCGGCCAGTGTAGCCACTCTATATCCTATCGAAAGACCAGGGCAGATATGTCCGTGGAACTTTACAGCAGTATCAAAATTAGCGTTATTGAAATCCAGGTTTTCAGCTCCTATTTTCCATTGTTTTCCGATATTTCTAATTAATTTACTGAGCCCGTTTCATATTCTTTAAATACTATTTATAAATTTTGTATTTAATTTTTATTACAAAAATAATTCGAAGTATTATCCAGGCTCAATTTTCAAGTACTATTTTTAAAAATGTAAAAATTTGATGTATTTTCCTTAAAACAATCTGTGCAGAAATAACAATCCGGGTACAAAAGCATCTGTAAATTGATGATTGTATAACACCC
>DUGS01000006.1:0-6952 GCA_013331265.1 Methanosarcina sp. | reverse complement strand
ATGATATCAATTCATAGTAATAGCAATCCATAGCTCAGAATATTAAATTGAATTTGTTTTTAAAAAGGAGTTCAAACTTTAAATTATTCTATAATAAGGATAATAGGGACCTTATTTTCCATTCCAGGGTCCCTATTGATGATCCAACCCCATTTGATTGAGAGGAATCCCTTAACTCTCAATCTTCATCACTTTTTACGGTTTTTATGTATATAACATAAACGAAATAAAATATTGTTTACTATTCAAATTATAGCGGCTTTTATTTTTTTATTTATCTCTAAAATTTTCTATTTTATTAAAATATTTATTGACATCAAAAGTTTCAAGACCATCGAAAACTATTCCCGCTATATCCAGCGTTTTTCTTCTTTTTTCTTCTGAAAATCTAAAAAATTTGAAAATATACAATTTATATTTTTTCAAAATGATACAGTTTAAATCTGGGGGTTCAGCACGTATCCTCTTTATTAAAAAAAACATTCAGTTTGTAATTCCTCAACTTCTTGCAATTTCTGTAATTCAGACTTAACTATTTAATAATATTTCTCAAAAACCAATCATTTTTTAAAAAGTTGCATATTTGGGTAATATATAAGAAGATGATTTTTATGAATAATAGCTCTTTGAAATTGTTGGTGTTATAATTGGGAGCCGTTTGCCACCTCTGATTCGGCTCCCAATCGTGTGATTCAACCCCTACGATTAAGAGAAAAACCCCTTAACTCTTAATCGTTAACTTCCTCTTTATGTTATAGAGGTATATAACCTATGCGACCTCAAAATTTACTTCTCATTAAATTATTTAGCGGCCTCAAAATTCAGTTGCTCGGGCTCGAAAATCCTGCCCCACATTTTCAATTTTGATAATTTTTCACTCTGTAACATTTATTTTAATTTATATTTTTCTGTTTGGGCTGTGTATCAAAATTTACTTCTACCTTCTAACTAAAAATTTTAACAAACTCATAATGTTTCTGAAAACGGCTAAATAATACGAAAGGTACTTATTGAGTTTTTACTTATATCTCAAATCCATGAATAGCCCGCTTCTTGAGCTAATTTTCCTCTCTGAGAAAAGGAAAGATCTACTTTTGTTTTTGAAAGAGGGGCCAAAAAATATTGAAGAAATAAAAAAACATCTGAATACCAGCGCTGTAGCCATCCTCCCTCAGATTAAAAAATTAAGAGAAGACTTTCTGGTGTTCAAAACAGAAGATTCTTACATTCTGTCTCCTCTTGGCATAGCGGTAGTTGAGAGAATGCGGGCAATGACGGGTTTATTAAATGTTTTTGGTAATCACTATGAGTTCTGGGCAAGCCATGCAGTTGAGTGCATACCTGCTTCTTTAAGGAGCAGGATTGGAGATCTGGAGAAATGTACATTCTCCGAACCTCCTGACTGGACTCGCCTCTTTGAACCTCACAGGGAATTTGTAGAAAAACTTACAATTTCTGGAAGGATAAATGGTATTTCCTCCATTTTTCACCCTCTTTATCCGTCTCTTTTTCTTTCTTTTGCAAAAAAAGGGGTAGATGTCTCTCTTCTTGTGACTCCCCCAGTTTATGAGAGAATAAAAGTGGAATACAGGACTGATTTAGGAGAATTTCTTAATCTCGATAATACATGTTTCTATGTCTGTAATGAAAATATTGAATTTTCTCATGTTGTTACTGATAAGTTTCTCTCTCTAAGTCTTCCTTTTTCTAACGGTGCTTATGACCATGCGCAGGACATAATGTGTTTCACTCCTATTGGCCTTAAGTGGGGAGAAGACCTCTTTGCTTACTACAGGGATAGGTCGGAAAAAATAACACAGATCTAAATTAAATCAATCCGGTCTTATCTGCTGATATCAGGTGTAACTGGAAGATAGCTATGGAAGATAGCTATAAATCAGGCCCTGACTATCCCTTATATTATGGAGAAAGTTAAGGAAACCGCAGAAAAGATCCGGACAATGGAAATCCGGGGTGCAGGCAGGATTGCAAAAGCTGCGGCTGAAGCCGTAAGGGATTATGCTGCACAACTCGAGGTTGCTTCAATTGAGGAATTTGCAGCCGAAATCAGGGAAGTTTCTGATTACCTTATCAGCACCCGGCCTACAGCCGTATCCCTTCCTAATGCCGTAAAACTCTCTTCCAGATACTCTTCAGATAACGTAGAGGAAGCCAGGAAGGAAATCATCGAAAATGCCAATCTCTTTATTGAAAGAGCGGATAAAGCCCTTGGGAGAATAGGAAAAATAGGGTCAGGAAGAGTCCGGGATGGGGACGTAATAATGACTCATTGCAACTCCCATGCTGCACTTTCCATAATTACTACGGCTTTTGAAGACGGAAAAAATATATCTGTTATTGCCACTGAAAGCCGCCCAAGGCGTCAGGGCTTGCTGACAGTCCGGCACCTCAACGGCTTTGGCATACCCACAACCCTGATTGTAGACTCTGCTGTACGTTACTATATGAAAGATGTGGATAAGGTAATAGTCGGAGCCGATGCGATCGCGGCAAATGGAGCTCTTGTAAACAAAATAGGGACTTCTCAGCTTGCTCTCGCTGCCCATGAAGCCAGAAAGAGTTTCATGGTAGCTGCCGAGACCTTCAAATTTAGCCCGAGCACTATTCTTGGAATCCCTATCGAAATCGAAGAAAGAGCCGCAGATGAAGTAGTAGATCCTTCAATTCTCTCAGAACTCCCCAATGTGCAGGTAAAAAATCCGGCTTTTGACTTTACCCCTGCCGAATACATTGACATGATTGTGACTGATATCGGAATCATCCCGCCTGCGATGGCATACACCGTAATAAAAGAGCACCTCGGCTGGGAACTTGGAGAAATTTAAAGAATTTTCTCTATCAGGACTTTTTTCCTGTTTTTTCTCATTCTAAGGGCTGAAAAGTAAGCTGGTGGAGGTAGTTTTATTCTCTATGAACCGGACTGTCCTTTAATCAGGAGCACCTTCAGGAGAACATTTAATTATCTTTAATCATCCCGTCCGTTATCCTGAGCACCCTTGAACACTCCTTTGCAACCTCAGGGTCGTGAGTTACCACAAGAATTGTCTGTCCCTTCCGGCTCAGTTCCTTGAAAACCTTCACAATTGAGTCTCTGGTTTTGCTGTCCACCTCGCCCGTAGGTTCGTCAGCCAGAATCAGGGCAGGTTTATTAGCAAGTGCCCTGGCAATAGAAACCCTCTGCTGCTCTCCGCCGGACAGCTCTGTAGGTTTATGATTGAGCCGGTCTCCAAGTCCAAGGTCCTCAAGCAGGGTTTTTGCCCTTTCTTTTCTTTCTTTTTTTGGAATCCTGGAAAAACGCATGGCAAGTTCCACATTTTCAAGGGCTGAAAGTGTAGGGATCAGATTGTAGTGCTGGAAGATAAAACCTATTTTTTCCCTTCTCACGCCAGGAAGCAGCTTTTCGGGCACTGATGTAAGGTCTATCCCGTCAAGGATTACTTTTCCGTCAGTGGCTTTTTCAAGCGTGCCAATAAGAGCCAGAAGAGTTGATTTCCCCGAACCAGAAGGCCCCATGATAGCAAGGAGTTCTCCTCTCCTTACGGTTATGCAGGCACAGCGGAGGGCATGGACAGGAATTTTACCCTGCATATAGGTTTTGGAGAGGTTTTCTACTCGCATTATGATTTTTTGCCCCTTGTTTCCGGAATTGATATCAGGCATGCTTCAAAGCCTCCATGGGGCTCATCTTCGAGGCCCTGTAAGCCGGATAAAGCCCTGAGAGAGCGCCTATCAGAAGGGCAAAAAACATTGCAATTATAAGGAGCCTTGGAGTTATCAGGAAAAGGACAATCCTTGTCGTTGCAAGCCAGGCGTTCATGATCTGGACAGCCCCGATACCAACAATAATCCCAAGGATTCCGCCTAAAAAGCCCATGAATGAAGCTTCTCCGAGCGTCAGGAGCAGGATATCCCGTGTTTCTGCACCTATGGCTTTCAAAATTCCAAACTCCCTTGTCCTCTCGGTAACGGACATGAGCATAGTATTCATCACACAGAGCCCGCCTATGATTGCTGCAAGGAGCCCGGAGCTGATCGTTATTACACTGAATATCATAAAAGATTGTTCTGCCTGAACCTCAAGTTCTCCCGGAGAAAGGGTGCTTGTGCCTTTTACGCTTAATTCGATGCGTTTGGAGAGCATCTCGGCATCCACCCGCTCGTCAGGCACGGCAAAGATATAGGATACAGAATTTCCCACATTATAAAGGTCCTGGGCAGTTTCAAGCGGAATGATCACTGCATTGTCAAAAATAGAGCCGGTATAATCAAGGATCCCGACAACAGTAAAATATTTGTCGTGAATCTCAAACTTGCTGCCAACCTGAAGGTTGTACTCTCTCTTGATATTATTTCCGACTACAACACTGTAAGAGTCTCCGGGGTTTAGAAAGCGGCCTGATTTTAACTCCACAGGGTAAAGGGCGACACTGGATTTTTCAGGAGGGACCCCAAGGATCTGCTTTCCTGTCATGCCCATCTTATCCTCGTCAAAGGTGGTCATCAAAAGCCCGTAAGCATCTTTTACTCCGGCTACCCGCAGGACATCGCTTACCTTATCGTCCGTAAGCCCCCCTCCGAAGACCCCGCTTTCGGAAAAGACCCGGATCTTGTCGCTGGTCACACTCATGGAACGCTCAAAAGTCTGGTGGAAATTTTCAGACATGGCGCCCATAACTATGACTGCAAAAATCCCGAGGGCTATCCCGCAGATTGTCAATGCGCTCCGGATTTTCCTGTTCGTTATATTTCGGATAATCAGGTCAAGCATAGTGGTCCCGCATTTTTTTCCTTCTTCTTTTTCTTCGCAGCATAACAACCATAAAGCAAAGGAAAACGCCAAGTGCTGCTGACTGAAAACTGAATGCAGGAGACTCTTCCTGGGGGGTTATTTCGGCTACTGGCTCAAAGACCCGCAAAACCGTTTCATGGCTGTCAAGGACTTCCCCCTCCAGGTTTACTGCATATATTTTTACGTTGTAGTCTCCCCTGGGAACCCCCTGCCAGATAATTCCTACGGTATCTTCTTTTCCTGCGGTAAGGATATCTGCAGTTTCTTCAAAAACCTGTACATCTCCTTTTTCAGGAGTCAGAACAACCCTTATAATCCCATTAAAAGGCACCTGGGATTTTCCTACAACTGTAACGCTTGCCCCGTATTCGTCCACGTCGATGTCCGTATCAAGGATTTCTACCTTTTCTTTCGCCCTGAATTCCGATATATAAGCAGTAGTAAGCTCAGGAGAATGGGAATGTACTTTCAAAAGAGCTGTGTAATTTTTGTCTTTTTCAAGAAGGAAAGACCAGTTCATTGCTTTATAATAGGCATCCGTCACAGGGACATTTTTCAGTTTTTCTGTGTATATAATGTCCGTGCCGGAAAGAAGTTTTAGGTCAAGGTCTACCATGCAGGGCTCAGGAACCTTAACGAATCCGAGATTTGCAGAACTCGTAAGGGTCATCAGAACTGAAGCTTTTTCAGAGTCTGCAGAAAAATCGACAAGTTTCAGGTTTGAAAGACAGGGGTTTCGGTAAGAAAAAGAGGTTTTTTGGGTTGCGAGATCTTCATTCCCTTCTTTTACATAAAGCTGTGCTGTATAAGAGTCCCTATCCTTTCCAAAGTCTTCCGGAAGCTCCCAGAAAAGGATTTTTGTAATTTCCTGCCCTGCCTGCACCGAACCCAGGTGGAAGGTTCCTGTTTTAAGGATCTTTTTTCCTGAACTCAGGGTAAAAACAAGGGATACATTTTCATGGGGCTCTTCAAACCTGACCGTTGCATCGCTCAGGTCATGGTCTGAGAAAAAATCAATAATAATTGCGCCTTCTTTGGCGTTTGTCCCGCTTATTGCCCCATAAACGGGATTTATCTGGGCACAGAAGAAAATAAGGAATAAAATTAGAGAAAATGAACGAAAAATAAATTCGCTCAGTCTTGAACAGTTCTTTTTTTCTGGCAGGCTCAAGCCCGGTTCCTCCTCCTTTCCAAAAGCTGCAGAGAATAAGAGCCGGTAGCTCGATAAGGCTCTCTACAATATGGATATATGTGGGAACCCCTATGTTTAACCTTTTGATTTCTTCTTTGTTTTTGGTTTTCAATGTGCCAGAAGAAAACCACAAATTTACTTTGATCTGCTTCAGGCTTTTATTTTTTTGCTGTTATCCAGGTCCCGCAGGAAACCGGAGATTTTTTTGCTGCCTCTCCACACATAATCTCTCCAAGCAGGGCAGGGTTTCTGGCATCCATAACAAGAGCGTCAAGCTTGCAGCGTTCTATAATTTTTGCAGCTACAGGGTCCACAGGTGACTTTGAGCCTGCTTTCATCTCGATCGCCATAACAATGCTTATGAGCTTTTCAGGAGATATTTTATCGAATTTGACTGCACTCGGGTCGCAGTTAGGGTCTGAAGAATAAACTCCGTCAATCGAGGTTGCAATTGTCAGCAGGTCTGCCCTCAGGTACTCTGCAAGGATTGCAGCAACAGCGTCAGTTGTCTGGCCGGGCGTAACCCCTCCCATTACCACTACTTTTCCTGAGGTCATAGCCTTTGAGGCTTCAAGATAGTTTGAAGGAATTTCAGGATATGCATCGGGTCCGAGAGCCGCAATAAGCAGCCTTGCGTTCAGGCGAGTGATCTCAATACCTATGTAGTCACAGGTCACTTCATCTGCCCCTATCGCCCGCGCAGCACCTATATAGTCCCGTGCTGCTTCTCCTCCGCCGGTTACTACGAGCAGTGTATGTTTTTTCGATATGTCGCGCAGGACTTTTGCGTATTTTAAAAAACGATCAGAATCAAGATTTTTTGCGAGAATTGAACCGCCTAATGAGAGTACTATGAGCATGATGATCTCTACACATTAAAAATTCGAATTGTTAATGTGTAGAGATCATCATGCTCATAGTACTTTCGTTAGGCGGTTCAATTCTCGCTA
>DUGS01000122.1:8347-14326 GCA_013331265.1 Methanosarcina sp. | reverse complement strand
TATAGGCTTTTAACATTAGTAGTTTTATTAGCTTTACCTGCATATATAAGTTACGGGTAAATAACAAAGGTAGTTATGGGTGTTAATGGCATTCATCCCAACCCTAAAGGGATAGGGCTTTCTGCCTTCTTACCGTAAGCTTACGTATCAACAGCAAATGTAAAAACAGTTCTGTTTTACAAAAATAAAGAAATGTAGTTTCAGAGTAGAATTTTTTTGACGGCACCACAGCCTGGGGAAGGCTTGTGTGAAATAAATTAAGAAGAATATAATTAATTTCATTTATGTGCCCTGACTCAGTTACCTACCATATAATTGTTCTCAGGGCAGTATATTGAAGCTCTTAATCAACTTGCGCGATTGGGCATGTGAAGAAAGTACATAAAAAGAATAATTTTATTCATTATAAGAATAATATAGTTTCTAATTAAAAAATAATACATAGTAAGCACTGTAAAAAGCTCCTGGGTCTCCGAAAATAACCATTTAAGGATAATGATACGTTTACAGGAAGCTAATTATCCCCTGGATATAAGAAAAAGAGAGTGGAAGGAGAAGAAAAATAGATAAAAAAATCTCACCTGCACACTCCTGTTCCATGAGGTATGAAACAGTTATTGGAGCTATTTGGTTGAGAAAAATTCAAGCAAAATATAGAAAGTGTCAATAGGCTTTAGAAAATTAAGAAGAGAAGCTTGACATATACAGATAGTCAGAGTATACTGGCAAAAAATATTAGTGTAAGAACAAAACTTATATTCTAAGAATATTTATTCATTTAAGGGGATACGGCATACCGTTAAAGCCTCAGGCAGCCAATTGGGGAAAGAGGATTTGAAATTTTAATTACATATATTCCAAATGGTTTTCCATACAAAGAAAAGGGAAAAACCTAACTGAAGCCTGTCTTAGATGAGAAATAACGGATTCATCCCGAGAATAGATTCTCGGGGATTCTTCTTTGTCTCTCTTAAAATATCAGTAAAAACACAAGACCTTTATTTGAAGAATGGGGTTTTTAATTTACTTATAACATACTATTCGTGTTAAAGTATCGTGCTTTTGTGCATAGATAACAGACATATGGAGTTATGAGTGCTTGATAGATTATTATGGGGGTAAAGAATTGATACGTGTAGGAGTGGTTGGAACCGGTTACATGGGGGAGAACCATGTCAGGATCTATAGTGAAATGGAAGACGTAAGACTGATGGGGATATCCGATCCCAACTTTTCAAGGGTAAAAGAGCTTGCAGCAAGATACAATACACTACCTTTTGCAGATCATAAAAAGATGTTCGGAAAAACAAAGCTTGACGCGATCAGTATTGCAGCTCCTACTACCCTTCACTGTCCTATAGTACTTGACGCGCTTGAAGCAGGGGTGGATGTGCTTGTTGAAAAGCCTATTGCAGACAGTATGGAAAATGCAACTGCAATGATTGAATCTGCTGAAGAGATGGACAGGCATCTGATGGTAGGGCATATAGAGAGATTTAACCCCGCGGTTCTGAAGTTAAAAGAGATCGTAGATTCAGGAGGTTTGGGAAAAATCGTCTCAGTTTCAACCAGAAGAGTTGGTCCCTATAACCCAAGGATAAGGGATGTTGGGGTAATTCTGGATATAGGGGTCCATGATATAGATATAATCTCTTTTATCTACGGAATGAAGATAAGCCAGGTTTATGCCATAGCGGGCTCAGACATTCACTCCTTTGAGGACCATGCAACTATTCATCTGCGTCTTAACCATTCATTCTCAGGACTTGCAGAGACGAACTGGCTCACCCCCCAAAAAATTCGAAAGCTTACAGCAGTTGGCCTAAAGGGTGTTGCATATCTGGACTACCTTGACCAAAGTGTTGAGTTACATGACAATGGCTGGATCCAGACAGCGAGAGTAGAAAAAGCAGAGCCCTTGAAAAAAGAACTTTCCCATTTTATCTGCTGTTCCAGGGATGGGACCTGCCCAAGACCTTCAGGAGAAGAAGGAAAGCATGCTCTGGAAGTAGCCCTGGCAGCAATCCAATCATACAGGGAAGAAAAAATGATAGAGATTTGAAACTGCATCCAGGTGAAATAATCTCTATAAATTTGCTCGTTAAACTGCCTTTATTTGCAGATGAAAAGTGACAGCACAGTGCAGGCATGGGATCTTTCGGGGAGATTGATCCTCACAGCGAAACACTATAAGTAAAAAATAATAGTTATTAAACATAATAATTATATTCAGGGTGAATACCTGGAGTTTTATAAAAACCTTTTGTAGTATTACTCAGAAAAAGGAACAGGTATGGCTTAAGGAATTCAGGTTTGTGACTGATGGGAAAAAAAGATAATGATTAAGGACAATTTTTAAATCTAAAAAAGTAAAAGAGTTATCAATTAAAAGAAACATAATTAGTTTGAAGATAAAGGAGACAAGAAAAATACTTTATCGGAAAAGGACATAATCTCAAAGAAAGTTTACTATGTCGTGGGTCATATGGAAATTGTAAAAAAGTTTAAAGATAAATTTACTGGAAATCTTGACACGATTCTCAGCTTCATGGGATTTGGTTTAGGCTTATTCATTGTTTCTCTATATTATCTGATGGACTTAAACCAGCAGGACATCGGAATAGCTGTCCTTTCGGCCTGCTTAATCTACTATATCTTCAGAAAAAAATTCAAAAATGAAGCATCCATTTCCTCAGGAAACGACAGATTAAAGAGCCTGCTCAATCTTTCCTTTTATCTCGTCTTTCTGATAAGTATTTTCATATATAGTATGAATCAGTACTACAGGCCACTATCATATTTTATACTGATATGTATACTTGCAGGTATCATAGCCTCGGAAATCCTCTATGTGAGAGAAGGAGACAGAGCAGTCCCGATCCTGCTGCAAATATTCATGCTTTCACTCCTGATAAGGTCCGGCATTTATTATAATTTTCCAAGCCTCATGGGATATGACGCTTACTTTCATGCCGGCATGGCAAAATTGATTACTGAAACAGGGGCTGTCCCTCCGATTGAAGTCAGCAGTAAGTATTTTTATTATCCTCTTGCCCATATTTTAGTCTCGGTTACCCAGCTTATGGGTGGACTGAATGTCAAAGACGGCTTCTTTTATTCAATAGGTTTTGCCAACATTCTTTGCACAGCAGGGATTTACCTTATAGGAAAAAAAATTGAAGGCCCCCAGATGGGTTTGCTTGCCGCTTTGCTAATAAATCTGAATAATCACAATATTGTTACAGGAATTACTAACATAACACCGGGTTCATTGGTTCTCTGTTACTTTATAATAATTCTCTACGCGATTTTCAGCGAGAAGCCGGGCCTGGTACAAACAGGCGTTCTTCTTCTGATAACAATTCTAATGGTACTGACCCACCAGCTTACCACTTTTGTGGTTTTTCTGGCTTTGATCTCGATATTAGTGGGAAAATACCTGCATAACCTCCTTTATGGAAGTTTACCCATTGCAGCAGGCAGCTTTAATTACATCCTTTTCTTTGTGATTAGCCTGCAAACATACTGGATGTTTACATATGTCACCCGAGACACCTCCTTTTTTGAGATGATTTTCAAACCTCTTGTGGAAGTGTTTCAGGTAGGGTCCAGCTACTCAAGTCAGGAGCTGATCATGGGGACTTCAATAAATCAGGACCCGATGGAGGCGCTTATACTTCATATAAGCTACCTTGCCCTGCCTTTCTTTGCAATAGGAGGAGTTTTAACCTGGTCCTCCCGCAGAGATGCCATAAAAATAAATAAGTTCTCAATTGCTCTGGTTGTTGCAATTCTGTATGGTTTAGCTTATGGAATTCCCTTACTTGGTATGAGAAATTTCCTTACAACCAGGTGGTTCCCATTGATAGCAGTATTTCTGGTATTGGTAGCTGCTTCATATATGTTAAAACTGGTAAGCCTGTTCAACTCCAAAAAAGCAAAAATTCCTGCTGTCTTCATCATAATGCTATTATTTTCATTTGTAATGGTGACCACACCAGGAATTAATAAAGACAACCCTCTTGTAGGAAAAGATACAACCGTAAGGAACCAGTTCAAGAACATTGAGATTCAGGCCGTGAAAACCTTAACTGGAATATATTCAGGAAGCATTTTAATGGATTCTCCTTATGATAGCTGTATTTTCTACAGAGATCCGGGATATGATGTAAATAATGCAACATACTTCAATACTAAGCAGGTAAATTCGAGAGAAATAAGCGGAGATCATATGATACTGCTTAGAAGATCCTCCCTTTCGGAACCCATATCCATAAATGACCCGGAGATATACGGAGTAAACACAATCAAGCCATTGCCGATAGAGTTTTTTAACAGTTTCGACGCTCCGGAATATGAACTGGTATATGATAATGCAGAGGTACTAGCGTACATTAAAGAAAGTAAAGAAGCCAAAAAATGAAAATTCATTGGAAACTATTATATAAATCGCCTGACTGAATGCATCTATCCATCGCCAGTACAGAATAAATATTTTAAAAAGGTTGAACTCTTATGTCGAACTTTATTACTAATGTACTTAAATTAATATCAGGAAGTGTTACTGCACAAATTCTGGGTATACTTCTGATGCCCATAATCTCAAGAATTTATAATCCAGATGATTTTGGAATTTTTCAGTTGTTCATGGCAATCTCAGGCATACTTGTGATAGCTTCTACTTTATCATATCAATTTGCGATAATGCTACCGAAAACAGAAGAAGACGCTGCAAATGTTACCTTTTTATGTACCGTACTGGTAATTATTACATCTTTACTTACATGTGCAATATTAGTATTTATTCCGATAAATATCGATGAAATATCCAAAACTCCTGGGATTTCAAAGTACTTGCTTCTTCTTCCACTGATAATATTCCTTAACGGGATGTTTTTTGTACAAAACTACTGGCTTTCAAGAAAGACCCGATTCGGGGTTATTGCAGGATCCAGAGTTTCGAACACCCTAACAACAAAGGTACTTCAAATAGGGTTTGCGAAGTCGAGTGTTACTCCATTTGGCCTGATAGGAGGATACATTGCAGGATACGCATTTGCAGACCTGGTCATGCTCAAGGGCGTAAAAAAAGATATCCAGGTTTTCAAAAAGGTGTCAATAAGAAGAATGAAAGAGTTGGCTGTTCAGTACAAACACTTTCCTTTATTCAGCTTCTGGTCATCTATTGCAAACACTATCTCCCCACAGGTCCCTGCTTTTTTACTCGCATACTTTTATAGTACCACGGTTGTAGGGCACTTCTCACTTGCAAATCAGGTAGTAAACCTGCCAATGGCACTTATCGGTAGCGCTATAGGGCAGGTTTTTTTCCAGAAGGTAAGTGAGGTTAAGAACGGGAATGGGAAAGGAGACATGAAGACTATAGTTAGCGAGGTTTATAATAAACTGATTTCAATAGGCCTTTTCCCTATGATACTCTTGATGATTCTTGGGGAGCAGATCTTCATTTTTACTTTTGGAGATAAGTGGGGTATTTCGGGTACATATGTAAGAATCCTTATCCCCTGGATATTCCTCGTCTTTCTTTCTTCACCTATCACAACTCTTTATAACGTATTTGAAAAACAGAAAGTTTGGCTCACTTTCAGCATATTTCTCCTTATCTCAAGGGTAATAGCACTGGTAATCGGGGGAATTTATGGAACCCCTGAATTCGCTCTTGCCCTGTATAGTTTTACAGGGGCTGTATTCTGGCTCTGGAACAATGCATACCTCCTGGGGCTCGCTGGGATTAGCAAGAAAGAAAGCATAAATGTTCTTATAAAATATGCAGTAATAGGCCTTGTCGTTTCGATCCCGTTAATTCTGGTAGAATTGATTTCTTCAAGCTTTTATGTAGTAATGTTTGTAGCTGTGATCGTAACGGCTGCATATTACACAATAGCCCTTCATGAAGATCCTATGTTCAGGGAAATATTTACATCAATTCTTGTAAAAGTAAGAAATAGGAGCTAAAAA
>DUGS01000122.1:0-8081 GCA_013331265.1 Methanosarcina sp. | reverse complement strand
GATTTTCGGGAAAAGAGTCTTCAAAAGAGTCTTCTGTTCTCAAATCATTCAGATTCTTCGTGCGTAGCCTGATATAATATCCTCATGAGGGAATACTTTTTGCTGCGCAGGGTTACCCTATAATAGGGAACAATCTTCGGAGAAAATCCCATAATAAAGTCCGTAAATCTTGGGATGTTTGCTGCCATCACATTCATGTATTCGAAATTTCTGGACTTCAGGTCAAGAAACTCATTATAATATAGAAGCGAATTTGGACCCATTCTACCGAATTCAGGGTTAAGGGCTGAAGACCATGTAACAGTGCACTTCTTACCATACAGGTTCAGATGAGACGCAATTGCTTCACCTTCAGGAGTCTCTGAAACAAACATATAGCCTGCATCTTTCTCCTTGATCAATTTAAATACCCTCTCAAAGAATTCCTTTGGCACCGGAGGCTCCAGATTTTGTTTATCATATACAAGAGACAGCAGGTGATAATAAGTATCAGGATCGTTTGAGATTCTCGTTTTAAGTCCTGCTTCCTCAGCGCTTTTAAGTTCTCTTCGGATTTTCCTTGAAAGGTTGCTGTCTACATTTTCTTTAAGGTCTAGATGATGGGTATAATATACACTTGACTCCCATCCTTTCCAGGTAAAAGGTCTTACATCTTCAAGCCCGGGGGCAAGTGTAAGGGTAATGCTGTCGAACCCCTGTTTGCAGAGAAATTCTCTAAGAGCTCCAAGGATCTCGTGTGTGTCCTGCATACGTTTACTAGCTTTAGAGCTGGCTCCTTCTTTTATAAGGGGACCGCTATAATCAGTCATACTACTGTTGGAAGTTGCTACTTTCATCATACCTTTAATATTTTTAATGAAAATAGGACATCCGCCCACAAGCTCGCCGTTTCTAAAGCAACCGTAAATCCTTAAGTCTCTGGAAAGGACATCTCTGCAGATCCCCAGCCAGTCACTTGTGTGAAAGAGAGTACCGGGTTGAGCTTTTTCCACAAGCAAATCCCATTCATTGTATTCAGATGGCAGTAATTCTCTGACTTCAATTTCGTCCATTTTAAGCCCCGTTTGATAGATAGTAATTTGTATAGTCAATAGATTATAATATAGTAATTTGTATAGTCAATAGATTATAATATAATAATTTGTATAGTCAATAGATTATAATATAGTAATTTGTATAGTCAATAGATTATAATATAATAATTTGTATAGTCAATAGGTTATAATATAGTAATTTGTATAGTCAATTGGTTATAATATTAATATAAAGATGAATTTCATGTATTCAGCCCTTGAGTCCTGATTTACAGACTCTGTCTACCTGTTTCGCAACACTGTACCAGCTGTAATTTTCAGTAACATAACTTAAACCTTTTGACCCCATATTCGTTCTCAAGTCCTTATTTTCAAGCAGCTTCGAAACGGCCTCTGCAAGGGCTTCCGGGTTTTCAGGAGGGACGGAAAGCCCTCCTTTCGACGCCTCAAGAGCATCGGCAACTCCGCTGATAGCACTTGCAACAACTGGCTTTCCGCACGCCATATACTCGTACAATTTCAGAGGGGACAGCCCGATTTTTGCATTCCTTGCCAGGATAAAAGGGGCTGCACATATATTGCTTGCATTGATATAAACTGGTACTCGGTCATAAGGGACCACACCTGTAAAAATAAATCTGTCTTCAACCCCGAGCTCTCGTGAGAGGTTTAAAAGTTCATTTTTCATAACCCCATCACCGACAATAAGAAAACGGCAATCAGGGTACCTGGAGAGTATTGAAGGAGCTGCCTTTACCAGGTACTCGACTCCCTGCCATGGAGCAAGGTTTCCCACAAAACATACATAAGGAGCTTCTGTGTCAAGCCCAAGGTCTTTTCTACATTCATCCTGCTCAAGAGGTTTGAACAGGGAAGTATTTGCTCCGTTTGGTACCACGGTTATTTTTTCGCCAGGAATCCTGTAAGTACTCTCAAGACTAGCTTTTATTCCTGGAGTCACTGCGATAATCCTGTCCGAAAACCCGAGAGCTTTCTTCAGAACTAAAACCTTTAACCTGGATTTTGCAGAAGAAAGAGACCTGGATAAAACTTCCATTCTCCTTTCCTGTAAAGATTTTTCTTCGCCTCTTTTTGATTTGAAGAGGCTGGTTTCATCCTCTGGAATTCCATTTAATTCGTAAACCAGAGCTTTGCACCGGCTTCGGCAAAAAAGCCCGGCAAGAAAACCAAAATTAGGATTTCTAGTATACAGCACATCAAAAGTTTCAGAGCCTACCAGACCTGCAGATCGTCGGAAATAATTGATTGTGAGAGTCAGCAGGCTTCCAGGACGTACGTAATGACAGTGTATATTATCAAGATGCGAAAAAGTAGAACTATCAGTGGTGAAGATATGGATTTCATTTTCCAGCTTTGCCAGGTTGCTCACAAGCTCGTGCCTGTGAATAAGCGAACCATCCGCCAGGTAAAGAGGCCATACGATGTCCAGAAAGAGCAACTTCATACTATCACCCTTAAAGTACTTCCTTAAAATAATTTAAATTACTCATTGCTCTCCCTTCCCAGGCTCTGTAGAATTTCGACTTAAAATTCCCGAAACTCTGGAAAATAAAAATCCCAGACCCTGGTTTCTATAATAAGTTCTTATCTCCATATCCTGGATTTTTTTCTCCCTTTTAACAGCCGAATAGAGGTATCCGTAGAAATACGCAATACCTGTGTAATATGGAGATTTCAGGGAATAATAAAGTGTATTAAACAGGACCATAGCCAGACTTTTATCCACGTAATAAGCCATCCAGCCATTTTTAACGTATCCTTTCCAGAGCCCCTCCCCGGCACTCGTTTTTCGTGTCTGTACCCCAATGACGTCCGCATACTGCCTTAGCTGCCAGCCCCTGAGAATTGCTTTGGTGTTGGAGATGGAATCAGGAGAAGGTTCTACCTGATAGCCTTCAGTCTCAAGGAAACAGTCCTTTCTCCAGAGCCTGCCAGTGCCACGGGGCAGATTTTTATCTGAGACTTCCCGTGAAAGCTTACCGCCCATATCATAGTAAACCCCTCCGCTTGCAATCCCAAGTGAGGAGTCCTTTTCAAATTCATATATTAATTTTCCAAAATAGTTTTCTTCGAGTATAGTATCGGCATCAAGAAGGCCTAGGTAATCATATTCAATGCTGTTTTCCCTGCAGTATTCCAATGAATAATCAAATCCCTGTTTGCAGACGTAACTGTAGTGAAAGGTTATATCCCTTGGCCTTGGAGGGAGTCTTATGCTCCGAATCCAGGAATATTTTGTTTTAAGACCTTCCAGAATATGAGGAGTATTATCCGTGCTCCCGTCGTCCACTATGATCCAGAGTGCAGGTTTTACTTTCTGCCTTGCCACAGACTCGGAAACCTCTGGCAGGTTTTTTTCTTCATTTCTTGCAGGTGTAATCAGCAGGTATTTTCTATCAGGATCGGAGTCCATTTGCCCACCACCTGTAAATCTCTTCTCCACTTGTAATCCATGCTCCTCTGTCGGAACAGTACTGCAGTGTTTTCTTGTATAGTTTAACCCAATCTTTTCGGAAACCGCACCCGAAAACGAAGTTGTGCCACAGCAGGGTAATGACCCCATTGAACCTTGCTGTTGTATCTATCAGATCCTTTGTGCATCTCCAGGCTTCCTCAAAAGATCCGGAAGCTTTGAAAAGAGCTACATCCATTACAGTAAGTGGAATCTCCAGGATGTTAATCTCACTTTCTTTTTTCAGATTATATGGTTTGAAAGGGTGGCACATGCCATTTCTGAAGCCTACTGACTCGCTATATCCGAAAGTTGAGTCATAGCCAAAACCCGCATCAGCCAGTAATTCCCAGGTTTCCGGAGTTTTGAATCTGAGATAATGGTTGCGGAAACCCAGGACTTTTTTGCCCAGGACTTTTTCGAGTCTTTCCTTTTCATTTTTTAGAGATTCGAAATTGTCATATGAATAATACCCGCCGTGAAGACCGGCCTCCCATCCCCTATCGGAGATTTCCCCCAGACGGTTTTCTAAGTCTTCTATATCATATCTGAATCTAACCGGATCTTCTCTGCTGGCGATAAAGTAAAAAGAAGATTTCGCCCCGAAATCTTCCTCAAGATCCATTATTTCAGAAAAGTTAATGTAGGGAGAATATTCATGCCCCTTAAATTTCCAGAGGAATGAAGTTGCAAACCCCCGAAAATCCAGACTTTTCAGGCAGCTGACTGAAGACATCAGGCTGTGAGAAAGAGGAGGATAAATATCATCCATATCATGAGTTAAACACACAGCAAAGGCTTTATTTTCCGGGAATTCAACTTTCATCCCGTTTTCTACCAGGTATCTTGAAACCTCAGGTATGGAGGCGGTTCTCAGATTGTCCTCGGAGAAAAAGAAACGCCCGTGTTCATCAAGCTTATTTGGATGATATTCTTCTTTCCGGGTAAAAAGGTCCCAGATTTCTGCTTTTTGTTTCAATAAATCATGCATGACTCTCATCCGAGACCTTAGATATGGAAACCCCTTGCTTTTCCCCTCGCTTTTTTTCAGGGATCTCTTCTATGAGTTTTACCATAAATTCGGTTACGTCAATTTTATCCTTAAGAAGGGCATCTCTCTTAAGGCTCCAGGTTCTCTTAAGTTCAGGGTCCTTAAGGAGTTCCACAGCCTTTTTCATGGCGGCTTCCGGATCGCTGTAATTGAAGAGCAAACCATATTTCTCTTCAAGTTCCGAGAAGTTCCCCATAGTTCCTGCAAGAGAGGAGACATAGATAGACGGGGTCCCAAGGATTGCGCTTTCGACAGCCATAGTTGCTCCTTCGCCTACACACAGTGTAGCATAATAAAGGAGACTATGGATTTTTTCAGGGGGGACCTTAATTCTATACCGGTCAAACTCTTCTGCCAGATTTCCTTCTGAAGAAATGAAAACCTTCCCGAACTTTTCGAGTTCCTGGACAAATGCTAGCTTATTGTTAATTCCATGCTGTCCTACATCATGGTGTGCGCCCCATGAAATAAAGCGTAGAATAATGAATGGCTCACCTACCGCCACACCAAGCTCCCTTAAAACCTCAGGATTCGGGGAAAAATAAGCTGGATGAAGATAAGCCAGTTCATGGTAGCCGCTGTACCTGATTTGCTTTTTTCCCACGTCTTTTTTAAACGACATAGGCGTACAGATAATGTCACAGAAAGGATAGGTCATTTTCTGGGCTAGCTCTGCATGTTCAGTGTCATTAAAGATTATGGATTTCTTTCCCAGTGCCCATGCTACATGAGCGACAGGAGGAGAAAGAATACCCATAATAAGGTCTGGATTAAACTGGCGAGCCATTTTATAAAGTTTAGATTCTCTTATGAGCAATTCTTCAACCAGGTGAATTTTACCTTTTTTGACCTTGCTTAAAACTGTATGCGGGATATTATAAGCATTTAATAACTCTATTACGACATCTTTGTCTCTTGAGACAACCATGACCTGGTGTCCCTTTTTTTCAAGATTCCAGATAGTATTTTTGAAAAAATGAACATGGGCCGGATGCCCTATATCAACAATGACCCTCAAAGTTTTTCACTCCCTTACTGATACCCGCTTATAATGGATGACTCAGGGAAAAGAACAACACTTCCTGGAGAAGGCAGCAGTGGAAAGGAAGATAAGAAGGATTAAATGCCAGACCCGGTAGCAGATAAGGCAGTATTTCAAGAAATCAGGGCGTCATTCTGCTTCGTATAAAAAGCAGTTGGTTGAACCCTGGTTCTTCTTAAGTCCCTTTTTTCTGAACCTTACTATAAGACTTATTGTCCTTTGAATCACCCTGCTACTGACAACAGGATGAAGGCAACGGCTCCCTGTCTATAGCCCCACCCTATTACAGTGCTTCCTTGAACTTAAATTTTTGGTTCTGATAGGATCACTAACAAATATTATTAAAAGATGAATAGTTCATAAATAAATAGTTTTTGGGAGTTAGATTCTGAACTAAGCTGGCCAAGAAACTAAAAACACCAAGCTTCCAAGTATTTTCAGTTCCATAAGTGAAGAAACAACATGACATGGATTTTTAATATTTGAGAAAGATAACTTCCCGGAAAAATGAAAAAAATAGTCGAAAATTAAAAGGTTCAGGGGGCTAACCCTATAAAGATAATTTCCAGACCTGCAAAAAGGAAGTTAGCAACAAAACATATCAGTAGCGGGTATATCCCGATATCAATAGAGTCTATTGAAATATGGTCTTCTTTTCTGGAAACCAGAAGCATTTCCTTTATTCCCACAAGAGCTATCAGTCCCAGAACTATTATCCGGTAATATTCAGGAATTCCAAAGTCTGTGTAAACAAAACAGACGCCTGAACCGGGAAAACTATTTCCCAGAGTTAACTCTTCTGTACCCAGGATCGGCATTGAAAGCACTATAAAATCCCCCATTATAAGTAAAGGTGTTGTCAAAACATATACTAAATTCTAATGATAGAAACTTATAAACTGTCAAACTATATAAATATTTAAACCGGCACGAAAAGGATAAATATATGAAAGCTTGAAATCGGGGATCTTGAGATTAGAAAAAATAAAAGAGACAGGCTATCAAAAAATAAATAAGAATTGGGATCGATTACCTGTTCAATTCCCGGAAAAGAGGTTAAGACTATGAAAGTTTCTGTTATAGGTTCAGGGTATGTGGGTTCGGTCACTGCAGCCTGCTTTGCAAAAGTAGGCCATGAAGTTATCTGCGTAGATATTGACAAGAAAAAAACAGAGCAGATAAACGCAGGCATTCCCCCCATTTATGAAGAAGGACTTGAAGAGCTTTTGCAAAAATATGCAGGAAAAAAGCTCATAGCAACTACTGATTATGAATTTGCAGTCAATAAAACAGATATCTCCTTTATCTGTGTAGGAACTCCTTCGGCAGAGGATGGGAGTATAGATCTTTCAATTGTCAGGGCAGCAGCAGCAAGTATAGGTAAAGCCCTTGCAAAAAAAGAAGGTTATCATGTAGTGGTAGTAAAAAGCACGGTAGTTCCTGAAACCACAGAAAAATTCGTCCTTCCGATTCTAGAGGAAGCTTCAGGAAAGACAGCCGGAAAAGATTTCGGTGTTGCAATGAACCCTGAGTTCCTGAGGGAAGGAAAGGCAGTCCAGGATTTCATGAATCCAGACAAAATAGTAATTGGAGCAATTGACAAAAGATCAGGAGACCTTGTTTCCGAGCTTTACAGGACCTTTGAATGCGAGGTCACGCGTACCGGTCCGGCAACTGCAGAGATGATAAAATATGCAAACAACTCCCTGCTTGCAACCAAGATTTCTTTTGCCAATGAAATAGGAAATATTTGCAAAAAACTGGGGATCGATACATATGAGGTCATGGAAGCTGTAGGTAAAGACGTCAGAGTTTCCCCAAAATTCCTGAATTCAGGAGCAGGTTTTGGAGGCTCCTGCTTCCCTAAAGATGTAAAAGCTCTCATAGGAAAAGCAAAAGCTATCGGATACTCTCCTGTGCTACTTGATTCAGTAATAGCTGTAAATGAGAGGCAGCCGCTTCTTATGACCGAAATTCTGCAGAGGAAAATCGGAAACCCTGCGGATAAAAAGATTGCAGTTCTCGGCCTTGCCTTCAAAAATGAAACTGACGATATAAGAGAATCCAGAGCAATTCCTGTAATTGCTGAACTTCTCAGACTTGGCGCAAGAGTTTCGGCTTATGACCCGATGGCAGCTGAGAACATGAAGCGTATCTTTCCTTCAATCGAATACTGCAGTAAGGCCTCTGATGCTCTTAAAGATGCAGAAGCCTGTCTTGTGATGACAGAATGGGACGAGTTCAGGAATCTCGATTCCGAATTCCAGGCCATGAAAGGAAAAACAGTGATTGATGGAAGGCGGGTAATTAAAGCTAAAAACATTGATTATGAGGGGCTCTGCTGGTGAGAACCAGCAGAACTAACTCTTCTCTTATATATTGATATTGTTTTTGGTTATTTTTCTCAAATTTATCTAATTCAATGATTTTTATATTACCTTGTTCTTCAGAGCTTTTTTGGTTCATCTGGTCCCTTTACAT
>DUGS01000149.1:15765-18179 GCA_013331265.1 Methanosarcina sp. | reverse complement strand
AGATTTTTTGCGAGAATTGAACCGCCTAATGAGAGTACTATGAGCATGATGATCTCTACACATTGACAATTCGGATTTTTAAATTTATCGCTGGTATTTTTCTTAATATGTTACCAAAAGCCCCAAATAACGAGAAATCCTAAAGACCTCCCAGACCAATAAGTTACTGATAGAAGTTACTGATAGGGCACTTATTATTAAGAGTTTTATTCCTTGATATTAATGTTGCAGATATGATTCTCAGGTACAGGGTGGCACATGGATCTTACTAATATATTAAAATCTGTCAAAGACGGAAATATCGACCTCAAAACTGCAGAACAGCAGGTCCAGAGTCTGGGTTTTGTTTCCTATTCGAATATAGCTAAAGTGGATACCCACAGGAAAAACAGGACTGGAGTAGTCGAAGCTATTCTTGCTGACTGCAAGGAGCCTGAAGATGTTGTCGAGATTGCCAGGGTTATGGTAGAAAAAAGTAAGAGAGCCCTGATTACCCGTGTTTCTGCCACACATCTGGAAGCCTTAAGGAAGGCTTTCGGTCATGATAAAATTGAATGGAACAGCCGCGCACGTACAGTTGTTGTTCATGATGGCACTCCTGCCCCGCGCACAGGAGGGGTTATTGGTGTTATATCCGCAGGCACGGCAGACATACCTGCCGCAGAAGAAGCCAGGGTTGTTGCTTCAGAAATGGGCTGTGAAACCGTAGCCGTTTATGATGTCGGGGTTGCCGGGATCCACAGGCTTATCCCTGAACTCCATAAGCTAAAACTCCGGAACCCAGGAGCAATAGTTGTTGCAGCCGGAAGGGAGGGGACGCTTCCGACAATAGTTTCAGGGCTTGTCGATGTGCCGGTAGTAGGGCTTCCAGTATCCACTGGCTACGGTGCAGGCGGCGGAGGAAAAGCAGCCCTGCTTTCAATGCTCCAGTCCTGTTCAACCCTTGCAGTGGTAAATATTGACGCAGGATTCGTTGCAGGGGCTTATGCAGCCAGGATTGCCAATATGATTGCTGCCGCCGGAGCAGGGAAAATAACTGAAGAAGCAGAACGGGAAGAAGAAAAATAATGATGCCCGGAGGACAATAACTGTGAATAAGTTCAAAGCAGGACTCAGGGAGGAATTTTATGAAATCACTGGTCTTTAATCCTTTTTCAGGGGCAGCCGGGGATATGATTCTGGGGTGTGTTTTTGATCTCGGAGCTGACAGGGAAGCGGTAAAGGAATTAATCGAAGCCTCAGCGCCCGTATCCGTGGATATCAGGGAAGTGGTGAAAAAGGGGATCAAAGCCCTGGATGTTCGCATAAATGTGCCTGAAAAAGAGCATGTACGAACATACCCTGAAATCGTGGACCTCGTAAAGGCTGCAAAACTGCCCTCCAAAACCGAGGCCAGTGCTCTTGATATCTTTTTGAAAATGGCAGAAGCCGAAGCTGCTGTTCATGGACAGCCTGACCTTGAAAAGCTGCATTTCCATGAAGTGGGGCAGAGCGATGCCCTTGCCGATGTTATAGGCTCTTCTGCCGCCATCCATTCTCTTAACTGTGATTCGGTTCACTGCACCCCTATCAGCGTGGGCAGCGGGACAATAGAATGTGCTCATGGGACCCTTCCTGTTCCAGCTCCTGCAACCCTTGAGATCCTCAGGAGAGGTAAGCTCTATTTCAGGGGAGGAAGCGTGAATAAGGAACTGCTTACCCCTACAGGGGCTGCAATTCTTGCACATTTTGCAAAGCCTGTTGACACTTTTCCTCAGGGCAGGGTGATTGCCATAGGATATGGGGCAGGGGATGCCGAGCTTCAGGGGCCCAATGTGCTCCAGGGAGTGCTTCTTGAACCTGATTCGCACCTGATCCCGGATATAATTGAGGTACTTGAGACTAACGCCGATGATGTAAGCGGTGAAGTACTGGGCAACCTCTTTGAGGAACTTCTTTCAATGGGAGCCAGGGATGTTGCGATTATACCCGCAACCATGAAAAAAGGAAGGCCTGCTCATATTATCAAGGTCATTGCAAAGCCTGAAGACAGCGCGAAACTCGCCCGGAAAATCATTGTTGAAACCGGGTCTCTTGGAGTAAGGGTTATGCCTGCCCGGCACAGGTTAATGGCTGCCCGAAATATTGAAAGGATAAAAATAGAGCTTGAAGGCCAGGAATTTGAAACAGCGATCAAAATCGCCAGGGACTCGGAAGGGGTTCTGCTCAATATCTCTGCGGAATTTGAAGACTGCAAAAAGATTGCAAAAATCAGTGGGATTCCTGTACGAGAGGTAATGCACAGGGCAGAAGAGGTCGCAAGAAATCTCTTTTCCTGAAAAACTGCCTGAAAACAAAAAGTTTCCGGGAAAAGAATTTTAAGAAAAGTAAAAGTCCGAGGTTTCAGACTTTTTACTTCTCATTCTAATCCTTTA
>DUGS01000149.1:9706-15566 GCA_013331265.1 Methanosarcina sp. | reverse complement strand
TTGAAGCCTTATTTGAACTCAGAGCTTGCCCATCGAGTGCAGGAGTTCTGCATTGAGGACACTTGCACCTGCAGCGCCGCGGATTGTATTGTGCCCCATTGCGGTGTAGCGGATCCCTTCTCTGATCCTGCCCACAGAAACACTCATGCCTTTTCCCATATTGCGGTCGAGGCGCGGCTGTGGTCTGTCTGCTTCATCCCTTACTATAAGGGCTTTAGCCGGTTCTGAGGGGAGTTCTCCAAGTTTGGGGTCGAATTTCAGGAAAGCTTCCCTTACCTCTTCAGGCGTGGGTTTGTCTCTCATGCCTGCCCATATAGCTTCTGTGTGCCCGTCGATTACAGGCACCCTGTTACAGGAGGCACTGAATTTTATATCTGCAGGCACAACTTCGGAGCCATTAAATTCCCCGAGGAGCTTTAAGGGTTCAGTTTCCATCTTCTTCTCTTCGCTCCCTATGTAGGGAATTACATTGTCATAGATCGCCATGGCTGAAACCCCGGAAAAACCTGCTCCGGAAATAGCCTGCATTGTGGCTACCTGTATGGTTTCAAGCCCGAACTGCATGAGGGGCTTTAAGGTAAGTGTCATGACAATTGTGGAACAGTTGGGGTTTGTAATGATGTATCCGTCCCAGCCCCTTGTGTCCTGCTGGATTTCGATGAGTCCCAGGTGTTCGGGGTTTACTTCAGGAATTACCAGGGGAATGTCTTTTTCCATCCTGTAGGACGATGCATTGCTTGCGACTGCAAACCCGGCTTTTGCAAACTCGGATTCCACTGTAAGGGCAAGATCTGCAGGAAGAGCCGAAAAGACCACATCAGCATCAACGGCTTTCGGGTCTACAGGGACAACTTCTATGTTTTCGACGCTTTCCGGCATGGCTTTATCCAGCCTCCAGCCTGCTGCTTCTTTATATGTTTTGCCGGCGCTCCTTTCGGATGCTGCAAGGGCTGTTATCTCAAACCATGGGTGGTTTGCAAGTGCTTCTACAAATCTCTGCCCTACAGCGCCTGTGGCGCCTAAAATACCCGCTTTAACTGCTGCCATCTAAAAAAATGCCTCCGGAGAGATAAGAAATGATTTGATAAAAGAGAAAAAGAAAAGATGGAATAAAAAACTATTCCATCTTGATCTCTGTTTTTTATTCCTGTACTTTTATTGCCTGATTCGGGCATGCTTCTTCACATGCACCGCACTCTACACATTCATCCTGGTCAACAACTGCAATTCCCTTTTCTTCATCGAGGGTGATTGCCTCAGAGGGACATTCATCGACACAGGTTCCGCATCCAGAACATTCATCTGCGTTAACTATTGCTGGCATATTTTTTTCACACTCCTTTTGATTTACTCGATATGTACCAGGAAATTATATCAGGACGTTTTTGAAACTTCCGTAGAATATCGAAAAAATTGATCATAACGCCTTTATTCAGATTAACATAAAAACTTATCGCTTTTTAGCAAAAAGCAATTTTCAAGAATCGGAAGGAGCTAGACTTACGCTTTCAAAAGTTATGTCTTTAAATGCGTGGTAAAAATAAAAAAAATATGAGAAAATATGCTTTTTAGCATACAGAATCATGCAATGAAATCCCGGTATCCGTAAGGCGGTACATCCCTTCTTCAAACTTAAGAAACCCTTCTTTGAGAAGGAAATCCATATGAAACTTAAAGAAAAAATCGTTTAAGCCTGACTCTTCCTTTAGCTGTTTTTCGGTTTTTCCAAAGATACCAACTGTCCGAAGGAGCTTCCTTCTTGCAGGGTTTATGGAAACTTTTTCCATTATCATGTGTTCCATTTTAACAGCTTCGCCTTCTGTAGTTCCTCCTCTGGAGGCGAAATAAGCATCAAGTTCGTCAACTTCATCGGGCATAATTGAAACTCCACTTCTTTTTTAGTATCAGTTCTTCTGTATCAGTTCTTCTAATACTTTATTTTCTTTACTTATTTATGTAAGCCGAATTTTATTGATATTTGCTCTTTTTCAAGTTTTTGCCGGCATTTATCCCATTTTCATTTCTTTTTCGTGATCCCGCTTATTTTCGTAAGTGTGCCGTGCGGTTTCTTTTCTTTTTTCTCAAAAGCGACGTTTGACTCATTTAGCTTCTCTTCAAGTGTGCTCTCTACTATTCCTGTGAGCCTGTCTTTAGGGACCTTTGTAATCGCGGAGAGAAGCCTCAGTTCGAGCTTTTCGTTCTTGCGAGGAATAAACTCCAACTGCGGAGCTTCTTCTGAAGAAGTTACACTGCCCTTGATCATGGAATCCGGGAGTTTAAGGGAAAGTTTAATATGCCCTATAAATTCAGGGTTAATTTCCTTCACTCTGTCCCTTATCGCCTGAAGGCTCTCTTTTATAAAGTGGCTGCCTTCTTCAGGGTTAAGCCTGAAGGATTTGAGGGTATAAAGGACTGAATGAGCCGAGACTTCAGAAATTTCAATAGAGTTTTTCTTATCCTGGGAAGGCTTCTCAATCCCTGGCAGTGCAAGATGGCTGATAAGGTCCTCAAACTGTTTGTCTCCCAGTTTTGCCGAAAACTTCAGGATCCTGGCTTCAGGGTTCAGTTCGGTAAGCATCTTTTCTGTCGCAATAACTATTTCTGCAGGCGCTACGTCCACTTTATTTATGCCCAGGATTTCAGCTTCCTTTACCTGGGTCTCAATAAACCTTGGAATTTCTTTTGCCTCAGTGCCGAAACGCCCGGGGTCTACAAGGGTCACAACAGGAGTAAAAGATAACTCGGAAAGCCCCATCGCTTCGATTTCTTCCCTTATCTGCCCGGGAAAAGCAATTCCTGTTGGTTCGATAATTACAACATCAGGCCTGAACTCTTCTTCAAGTGTCTGAAGTGTATACTGCATACTGATTTTTAGTGTACAGCAAATGCAGCCGCTTGTCAGCTCCTGAGTCATAATTCCGGGGCTTTTAAGTGTCTCTC
This sequence comes from Methanosarcina sp., assembly GCA_013331265.1. Taxonomy (GTDB): domain Archaea; phylum Halobacteriota; class Methanosarcinia; order Methanosarcinales; family Methanosarcinaceae; genus Methanosarcina; species Methanosarcina sp10923u. The sequence goes on along the minus strand of DUGS01000149.1, from coordinate 12,626 downwards.
CATCAAGCCCTATTTCCCCTATTTCATTTACGATAATTGCAGTCCGATTCCCTGCATCGCTAAGCTGCTTGCTAATCCTCTGAATTGCAGTTGTTTTCCCGCTTCCGAGAAAACCTCCTATGATCATGACTTTCATGTTTTTCCTGTCCTCATTACCTGAAAAAATTCTGTATCGGGCTGACAAATATAATATTTACTCATATATATAAAATCTGTAAAGCCTTCTGTCTGGAGGACATATCATAACCATTTCTGGTTAAGAAATTTTTCTTTTTCCAGCAAGCGGATTTGAAAGGCTTAAAAAGAGACTGTATCAGGGGAAGATTTCAGTTTTTAAACTCCAGGGCAGAAGTTTTCTAAAAGGAAGTACTTCCGGAATATTATATCCGGACGAAAATCTTTCAAAGCTTTGAAAGCACCTGAAGTCCGGGTTCTGTTAGCCTGTAAAAATATTTTGGAAAATAGGTTTGCGTCCCCATCCTAAAACCTGGAAGTTTCGAACGGTATTAAGAGACACTTCTATTTTATCTGGGAAGAGATATTGAGGTACTGGACTCACGGGTTGCGAGTTTTAGTTTAGTTTCTTTATTTCTTCTATCCCTTTCTTGTGTGGAGTAGATCTTGTGTTGTTTGTGGGTGTTGAAGAGATGAGAACGCAAGTTATAATATGCATTTTTTAGTATATAACACTTTTGTAAATTTATGTAACACATAATGTTATTCTACCTCTACATCATTACTACACAATTGTAATTTTAATTTACGGGACTAATCCTATATAACCTATATAACTTCAGATGAACCGATTCGAAAATTAGACTATATGAAAATTAAACTATATAGACTATGTTTAGATGATTAGAAATCGATAGACTATTAGAAATCGATAGACTATTAGAAATCGATAGACTATTACTTAGAAGATAATGGATTAGAGAATTTTTGAAAAAATAGAATGTGCTGGGTAATCCAGCATATTTGCAGTCCTTTACCTTAGTTTTATGTCTCTTATCTTTTTTTATTTCCCCTGAGAATACTCTACTTCATTGCCTTCTTCATCAACAATTTTCATTTTGCCGTCTTTCATGCTCATTTCGGAAACTACTTTTCCCGACCTGTCATAGGCAGTCCAGAAATAGGTTTCTCCGTTTTCGGACCATAAATATTCAATTTTGGAGAATTCTTCATCTTCAAGGGTTGTTTCATAAATGGCTTTGCACATCGGGACTCCATCAACGGTCTCGATCCCGGTGATTTTCATTGTAACTTCTTCGCCTGTCTGGGGATTAGTTGTTTTCCAGGACGAACCCGCAGCGCACCAGTCGCTGGAATCACCGGTGGAAACCATTTTCACTTCAACTTCCTCTTTCTCTTCTCCTGCGTCCTCATCAGAATCTTCTTCATCCACTTCAGCCGACTCTTCAGGAACATTCGTGTCTTTTTCGCTGTTTTCACTGCACCCCGAGGAAGCAGCAAAAATGGCACACATGAGTATTACAAGTACTGATAACCACTTCTTCAACAAAACTCCAATTCCTCCTCGATTTATTTTAAAATTTAAGTGATTTTTCTTTTATTTATATATGCTTATTTTGATTTTATCAGGGAGAATAGGCTTTTTTCTATTCTAAAATATTAAATTAATGTGCAAAGAAGAAATGTTCCTTATTTCCAATCTGGCTTAAGACTGCTTAAATTATATTCACAGAATAATTTATATACTATCTCGTAAAGATCACAAAAAGATCGGAACTAAAGGAAAATATTCGTTCTGAGGGACATTTAGATGCAAGGTACACCAATAACACCGGAATTAAAAGCCTTCCTTATCTCAATAGGTTCCGTTTCTGTGGACCCTTCACTTATTCCCAGGGCTCGAGGTTCTACTGCCGGGCCAGGGGCAGGTACCAGTTCTGTTTTTTTCAGGGCAGGAGAAAAGCGGGTCAGGCTCAGTGTGAATAAGAATTCTACCCTTTCCATTACAGCAGCAGGGGATGATGGAACAGTCGCGCTTCTGCACAAAGGAAAAGAGCTTGTCAGAGGAAAACTTGAGCCTGCCATTGCACACTGTCCAGAGCAGGCTTTTATCACGCTCTGTGAGAGGTGTATTTTTGACTGTAAATACTGCCCTGTGCCCAAACTTCAGGGGCATGTAAAAAGTGATGAAGAAGTCCTGAGCATAGTGGATGATGTCCTGCGGACAGGAACTCTCAAAGCTATCTCTCTTACCTCAGGTGTTGAGACATCAATCGAAGAAGAGGTGGAGCGTGTACTCAAACTTCTCCCTGCCCTCAAAAAATACAATGTCCCCATAGGGGTTTCTGTATATCCTACAGAGGGCTGTTCCCGGAAGTTCTATGACGCCGGGGTTGTCGAAGTTAAATATAATGTCGAGACAATGGACAGAGAGATTTTCCAGAAAGTCTGTGGGGGCCTTTCCCTTGATTACATTCTGGACAGGCTTAAAGAAGCTGTGGAGATTTTCGGAAAAAACAGGGTCTTCAGTAACTTCATAGTCGGACTTGGTGAAACCGATGAAAGTGTCCGGAGTGGAGTTGAAGCCCTTGCAAAGTTAGGTGTAATTCCTGTCCTTCGCCCGGTAAATCCTCACCCCCTCAGGTCAGGAGAATGTTTTACCGAACGCCCGTCTCCTGAACGCCTTTTGAAGCTTGCGAAAATGGAAGCCAAAATCCTGAAGAAGTATGGGCTTGACCCCTCACTTGCAATGACAATGTGTCTTAAATGCACTGGTTGCGACCTTGTGCCCGTTGTAGATTTCTGATTCAGGCATATCTATAATATGCAGAGCAGGTCTCTGGTTCAGAGAGCAATCTCTTCTGAGTTACAGAACCTGACTTTTAATCTTCACTTTTTTAATAATTTTTTAATTTTATAATTCTATAAATTATTTTTAGACTTT
>DUGS01000149.1:0-9465 GCA_013331265.1 Methanosarcina sp. | reverse complement strand
AAATTTATTTTTTTAATATCTCTATTTCTTCCTAATCTATGTCTTTTCGTTTTTTTCATATATATTTTTTAATTGTTTCTCGTATTTATCACTATAAATGAGGTTTTTTCTTTTCTCTTTTAATCGCTCACCTTCGATAGCAGGAGTCCATCTATGTAGCTTTTCTACAAAACAAACCTATATTTTACGCAGGTCTCCATTATGTTAAGGTCTTCTTATACTCTTTTTCCTTAACTTTGCACTGTTCTGTATGGTTTTGTCCTGCCGCTGTTCTGATGGTTTTGTCCTGCACATCTTTTTCGGTTCATTTGAATGTCGTTTCCTCTTTACCATGAGGTATCAATCTCATATTTTTCTCTTTCCAGTAGAAACCTGAATAGCCCCCAATTTCTATTGGAATCTACATGTAAACCGAATGTTCTTTGTTTTATATATACAGAAACAGGGTTTGGATCTGATAATCCTTCAATATATTGAGGGCCTATTTGAAAAAGGAGTTTCCACTATTCGGAGTCTCTCATCTATTTATCTTTATTAGAGTCTCTAATTTACTTTTTATTAATTACATAATCCTGGTTATATCTCTGGTCTGTAAGATTAAAGGAATAGAAAAGCAAAGGAACATTGAGACTGCTTATCAAGTTAAGGGTACCTGAATGAATCCAGTGTTTTAACTTAATATCTTAACTAAGTTTCTTTTATTTTTTCTTAAACTTAGTTGAAGTTCCGAGGTCCGGTCTTAAAATTCATTCTTTGTGTATCTGAAGGAATATCTCTTCTAAAAAATATGATATTCTCCATTTCCACTGGAAATAGTGGCAGGAAAATTCCTAAGAAGTAAATTTCCTATTTATCCCATTTTTGTAATTTCTTCTGCAGTCATACCTTCATGGACGATTTTTGAAATTCTCCGTACAAGGCCAGTTGGGTCTTCTGCCTGGAATACGTTTCTTCCTATTGCAACACCACGCCCACCTGCTTCAAGGGAACCCTCGACCATTTCCAGAAGTTCCTTTTCCGAGCCTATTTTGGGGCCGCCTGCAATAATTACAGGTACAGGGCATCCGCTGACTACTTCTTTGAAAGTTTCCGGGCTTCCGGTGTAGTTTGTTTTGATAATATCTGCTCCAAGTTCGGCGCCGATCCTTGCTGCATGCTTTACTACATCAACATCGTATTCGGAACGGACCTTTTTCCCGCGCGGATACATCATTGCAAGGAGAGGAATTCCCCATTCATCGCATTTTCCTGCAACATAGCCGAGATCCTGCAGCATCTCAAATTCGTCTTCAGCCCCTACGTTAATATGAACAGATACGGCGTCAGCTCCGACTCTTATAGCTTCTTCCACAGTTGTTACAAGGACTTTATGGTTAGGGTCGAGGGCAAGTGAGGTTGAAGCTGAGAGGTGGATTATCAGACCTACATCATGCCCATACCCTCTGTGCCCATGTTTGGCAAGCCCCATGTGTCCAAGTACGGCATTTGCTCCACCTTCTGCAACCTTATTTACAGTGTCCTGAAGGTTTGTAAGCCCTGAGATGGGTCCTGCACCAACTCCATGGTCCATGGGAATGATAATAGTATTACCTGTATTTCTGTTGAAAATACGCTCCATCCTTACGGATTTCCCTATTGTACTCATAGGCTGAAATATATGGATCAGCGATATATACTTTATCGATATATTTTCAAAAGATATCTCACTTCAGACTTCAAAAAACTGTCTTTTTTCCATAAATTTAGTTTGTATTTTCGTTCTGGTAGATCCCTGAATAACCTTCTTCTACTTCGGTATTAAGAGTATAGAAAAGGAGCTGCATTATCCTGGCGTTTTTCTTTAATTTGAAGCCCGCAGAGTTATAAACTACAAGCATGGACTCACTGCGTCCCCTGTAACCGGCATCCCATACCGCGGTCTCAAGTGTTGCCCCGCATCGAATAAGGGTTGATCTCGGCCTTGCAATTGCAGCAAGATTCATGGGAATATTTACGATTTCGTTAAATATCACTTTATAAATACCCCTGGGAAGGTGAATCCAGTCGTCTTTCCCAAATTCCAGGGGTTTTGCGTTGGGGACTTTCCTTTCAGAATTGTCAAAATCGACAGCTCCCGCACCTTCTATTGTTTTTATCTCTTTCAGGGTAAGTTCAAGCCCATTAGGCTGGATCTGGGTTTCAATGTCGACCGCATTTTCAAGCAAAGGGGGGTTTGCTCGTATGAGTTTTTTCAGTTCGTTGCTGGATAAAAGAGTCATGGGAAAATGTAATTGTATAGCTTCTTTATTATCATTTCGGGATCTTTAAACTCTCTATCTTCTTTCAATATATCTTCTTGTTTTTCTTTTTCTTTTTTTACTCAATTTTTATATAACTTGATACTATTATTTTTACTATTATTCTGTGTAAGCATTTATGAAAAGGTTTATTCTTTGTGGGTTAATACCTTAGGCAAAATAGATAATATTGGTTATAGTCTTGATAATGTTCGGATAACATTTTTTATCATGTTTATTGAAGAAGGTTAAAAGAGGCTGGTAAATATGAAAAAGAGACTGATCACGTGTGGGATTATTTCTATTTTTTTACTTGTTTTGATTACAGGCTTTTCCCTGGCTACCGCGGATGATCTATGGGCTCTATCTGCAACAAATGATACGGAAGGTTATTCCCAGGAGATTGTAATCACTGAAAATTCAGGAGAGGCTCTAACAAATTATCAGGTTCCTATTTCCCTGAATTCTTCTAACTTTAATTTTTCACAGGCAAAAATAGATGGTTCTGACCTTCGTTTTTCTTCCCATGGAAAAACACTCAATTACTGGATCGAGACCTGGGACCCGGAAACTGAAGAAGCTCTTATCTGGGTCAAGATTTCTTCTCTCCCTGCAAATGAGGACACTGTACTTCTTATGGAATACGGAGATCCTGCAGCTGAGGCAATGAGTAACGGAGAAAAGACCTTTGAATTTTTCGATGATTTTGAGGAAGATAAGCTCCAGGGGCGTGTATGGTACTCCAAAAGTGCAGGCGGAGGGTTTGTTGAAGTCAAAAACGGTGTCTGTAAAGTGACAGTTCCTGTGCCTCACGCTTATGATTCTTCTCTTATCTACACTAAGAAAAGTTTTGATATTAATTCCATGTTTGTGGTCAAAAGAATGAAAGTTACAACAGGGAAAGACGAGAGGGGTCCTCTGCTGAGACAGGGTTTCATAGACCAGGTCGACAGCAGGAAAAACGAAATCATGCACCAGACCGAATTTACAAATGAGAGCCGGGTGCGCTGGGAGACAATTTACAGGAAAGAGAAGTTTAATTCTTTTGACAAAACTGATGTCCAGGTCCCTGAAGGACAATGGTACACTTCGGGAATCGCCTGGTATGAAGAAAACGATACACGTCATGTAGCATGGTTTAAGAATGGAATTCGGGATGTAAAGATGGATTATTCTTCGAATGATTACATTACAAACTTCCCTATGCATGTCTATCTTTATGCAGAATCTTACTCTGATGCCTCAAAGAACACAGGATATATGGCTATAGACTATGCTTTTATCCGCAAATTTGTTGAATCAGAGCCAGGTGTAAGTTTCGCTTCTGATCAGATAAAAACCGAAATCTCTACTGAAGATCCGATAGAAACTGAAATCTCTACCAAAGATAATGCTTCTGGGCCTGATTACGTTTCCGAATCCGAAAATAACTCCTCTGAATTCATAAACACTTCATCGGGATCAGGAAATACCCCTGAGGTTTTAGTTACTGAAAAAACCTCTGAAGGTTCAGTAAAGGTGCAGGAAAGTCAGAGTGGAGATACTACTAAAGCCCGGGGAACTCTTTTTCCGGAATATCAGGTCAATGTCTCCGGAATTAAACTTTCTTCTCCATACAGGGTTGAGTTTCCAGACCTTATGACAAATCTTACCGCCTCAGGAATTGATACTATTTTCCTGAGTATGAACGGTCCGGATGTCTGGCAGTATGAGCGTTTTGTAAAAATGGCTCACGAAGAGGGAATATCAGTGCATGCAGTTCTTCTTGAGGAACTCAACTGCACATCAGAAATGGCTCCAAGCATTTCCCGGTCTTCCCTGAATGCTATCCTTGATTATAATGAGAAGTCACTTGCGCCTTTCGATGGAGTTAATATTTACGTGAAACCTTCCCCAGTTTCAGGTTCCAAAGACAGTTGTATGGACTATAAGCCTCTTTTTGAGCTTGCACGTAATAGAGCCGGAGAAAATGTATCCATATCAGCAAGCCTCCCATCAGGTTATACTGCATCAGAAATTGAAAAAATTACTCCTCTGGTAGACTTCTTTATTATCAGGGCTTATAACCATGGGGCTAAAGACCTTAACTCCACATCGAGTATTGTAGATAGTATTGCACCCGAGATGGGTGAGATGAGAGGTGCGAATTCAAAAGGAATAATTGAAGTATCCGTAAAAGAAGGCTTTGAAGATCAGCTCTCAATACAGGACCTTTTTGCTAGTTTTGAGGAATACTATAAAGAAGATTCAACTTTTGAGGGAGTTTCAATTTCCAATTATGATGAATACAAAGCCCTTCCTGTAAAGGTTGAGCCCAAAGAAAAAAAGCTGTCAATGCCAGGATTCGGAGTCCTGTCTATACTTTTTGCAGGGTTAGGAGTGCTTGCTCTTCTTAGAGTGAAAAGAAAGTGAACCGAAATCAGAAAATGGAAGTCTGGTAGGAGAAACACAGTAAAAGTGAAAAAGTGAAGAAAAAAGATGGAAAAAAGTAAAAAAGTTTTTTCTTTTTCTTTTTTCTTTCCTCTTTTTTTAGCCTCTTCTTTCCTTCTTTTTTTCATTGTCCCGGTTTTGTTGAAGTTGATATCAATAGCTCTGTCTCTTCATATCAATAGCTCCGTCTCTTCTATTGATAATGACACAGGATCAAGTGGCAATAGGCCGGTTTAACGAGTTAATCAATGGCTGTGAAAATATATATGGCTGAGTTTGAAACCTTGAAAAAAAGAAATCAGTATGGACAAATCAGCAGAGTTATTTTTCTCTTTTTCTCTTTTGTCTTCATTCATTTCCTAACTATGGGTTCCTATGCACTAGCTCATTTTTTTCAATAAGAGAAACGTTTTTATTCTGATTGGTAGTTTATACTTTTGTGTAAAAATGTTTAATATCAAATATTTAAAATTTGAATGGGGGTTCTAGCATTAAAGTTCTTGGATTGGTGGGTAGTCCTAAAGTCGATGGTAATACCGCAAAAATTGTGAATGCAATTCTCGAAGGAGCTGCAGAAAATGGGGCAGAAGCCGTAACTTATAATCTTGCCTCTCTTGACATCAAAGGCTGTGACGCCTGTCACAGGTGCCAGGAGAATGGCTGCTGCGTAATAGACGATGATATGCAGGAACTTTATCAACAAATTGAAGAAGCAGATACTGTTGTACTCGGCTCTCCTGTATATATGTGGCAGATGACAGCCCAGACAAAACTCCTTATTGACCGCATGACAGCTTTCTTAAGGCCGAATTTTTCGAGCAGGCTTGATAATAAAAAACTGATTCTCGTCTTTACTCAGGGAATTCCGGATAGGGATGCCTTTGAACCCTATTTTGAATATACAGCGGGTCTTCTTTACTATCTGGGTTTCGATGTTCTGGAGATTATCGTTGCAGCAGGTACGGATAATCTTGAAGTCACTTTCAGGCCCAGGTTGCTGGAAAAATCCAGGGATCTCGGAAAACTGATATCGACTTCATATCTTCGGGGCTTGCAGTATAGAGGAGACGAGTCGGGTTTGACGCCGTCTATCTAAAGTTTCAGTTTTCTTTTTTCCACCTTTTTACTTTTCAATTTATTTCTTTTTTAAACCAAAAGAGATTGAAAACAATCAGGATCAGGACAAACAGCCCAACCTCTATCTGGGCAAGATTTTACCCCTGGCCTGCGGAAAATTAATTTTTCCTATATAATTAAGTTATATTAAATTTCATATATAAAGGGGGTTTGCGACTGGTACAGAACAGAATTGAGAAGTCCGAAGAGGAGTGGAAAAATGTTCTCACTCCTGAGCAATACCATGTCCTGAGGCAGAAAGGAACGGAAAGGCCCTTTTCAGGCAACCTGTGCTATAATAAAGAAAAAGGGGTCTATACCTGCGCTGCCTGCGGGCAGGAACTTTTTTCTTCGGATACCAAATTTGAGTCCGGAACCGGCTGGCCAAGTTTCTATGATGTGATTTCCAGTGACAGGGTCCGGCTTAAGGAAGATACCAGCTATTTTATGAACAGAATCGAGGTGGTCTGCTCTCGCTGTGGAAGTCACATCGGGCACGTTTTTGAGGATGGGCCTGCACCAACCGGGAAGCGTTACTGTATTAATTCTGTTTCTCTTGGTTTCAAGAAGGAAGAAGAAACGGGAAAGGAAAAGAGGTGAAAGAGTAAATCCCTGAAGAATGCAGAGTATCAGGGCATCAGAGCTTCAGAATTCAGAGCTTCAGGGAAACTTTAGATCAGGGAAAGGAGGTCCTGGTAAATTTGAAACTTAAGAAAATGTATGCCGAAATTGGAGGATTTTTAATTTTTCTGGTTTTTTATCTTGTTTTTTTCAACTTATTTTTCCGTTTTGAAGGAGCCGGATATCCTGTTTACGCGCCGGGAACTCTTATTTTTGCTTTTATCGGGTACTGGCTGGGCGGGCTTCTTTATGAGAAATATCTGAGGTGAGGATCACGTTAATTTGAAACTTCCATGGCAGGAACTTTGACAAGTTCTGATTTTTCATAAAATATATCATAAATCATAACGATCTATTCAATAGATGTTAAAAGCAATCATTTTCGATGTGGACGGGGTTCTTGTGGACTCCATGCGTTTCCAGGCCGACGCATGGATAAAAGCTTTCCAGGATGCTGGTATCACCATTAGCAGGGAAGATATTTACGAGCTCGAAGGTTCAAACAATAAAAGGCTGATTAAATCAATTTTTGAAAAAGCCGGAAAAGAGCCTGAGCCAGAACATTTTGAGCAGCTGCCTGAAAAGAAACGCGAAGCCCTGGAATTTAACAGGATAAAGCCCTTTGAAGGCATTCCGGACTGCCTGGATGAACTGAAACGGCACTTCAAGCTTGCTGTGGTTTCCGGATCGAGCCGGGATACCGTAGAAAAAATAATAAATAAGTTTTTTTCAGGTTACTTTGAAGTTGTTGTTAACGGAAGCGATCTGGAACGCGGGAAACCGGACCCGGACCCGTATCTCAAAGCGCTTGAGATGCTTAATCTGACAAGGAATGAGTGTATTGTAATTGAAAATGCACCTCTCGGCATTACGGCTGCCAAAAGGGCAGGGCTTTACTGCGTTGCAGTTGCAAGTATGCTCGAACCTGAGAAGGTGCAGCATGCAGACCTCGCGCTCGAAGACCATGCTGCCCTGCTTGATTACCTGAAAAGCCTCATACCCGAAGGGCCGCAAGTCAAATGAGACTCGTATTTTTTCATGATAACTCTCTTTCAGGAAACTTTTTTCCCCACTTCTTTTTCCAGCAATTCTCTGATCGCTTTTGGGCCTTCAAGCTCAGCTGCAAGCCGCTGCAACCTTTCTACTTTGTTCCTATATTTTTCATCTTCAAGGACTTCCCGGATGCATTCCAGAATCACCTCAGGTGGAGTAGAGTAGCTGAGCATCCTTCCGTAGCCTTCCTCTTCAATCACTGCAGCATTGTTCTCCTGTTCGCTGTGTCCCTCGTCCGGGAAAGAGAGGATGGGAACCCCGAAGCTTAAAGCCTCCATCATTGTACTGTGCCCGCCGGGAGCTATAACGGCATCCGAACTCTTGATATACGGAAAAGTATCTTCTACAAACCTTAGAAGCTGAACATTTTTCGGAATTTCCCTGAACTTTGAGGGGTCAAGGTTGGGCCCTGAAATGAGCGTGTAGTTAATCCCGGGATCGAGTGCAGCAGTGGTGAGCATTTTCCTGAAGATCGGTTCCCTGTACCCAAAGCCTCCAATCAGGGAAACAACATGAGGTTTTTCCAGGGGGATCTGGTCTACTTCTTCGTATTTCTCTCTTACAAGGGGGCCGCTGTAGAACAGCTTTTCCCGGAGCCTGGGAGCAAAATTCAGATTTTTCCTGCAAACCGTATATGGCAGGGGGTAATCAGGAATAATTATTTTATCAGTTTTTTCAAAGACCTCTTTGTAGAACTTTTTTGTCAGCTCTCCGAGAAGCCTTATAGGAACTCCCCTGTTTTTGAAAAACTCTTCCATATTCGACTGGTTGATTATAAGATACACAGGGATCTTAAGGACCATGGCAGCAAGAGTCCCAAGGTAATAGCTGTCCGAAACCACCACATCCGGTTTGAAGTCTCTGATAAGCTTAAGGACCTTTGGGCCCCCGAGAATCTGGGCGTTTTTGAGGGTTGCTTCAATTGAGCCTGCCAGGTCAAGCCCTCCAGCTTTTCCAACCAGTTTTATTTCCGAAGGTATTTCCTGTGCTCTATACCCGGTCTTTTCGACCAGTTCCTTCGAGTAACCGTAAGCCCCGAATTTGATCTCATGCCCGGCAGCCAGGAGCTCTTTTCCAAGTGCAAGGCAGCGGCTTGTGTGGCCAAGCCCTTCTCCGCATATGAAAATCATTATTTTCATTCCGGCATCCTCCCCTTTCCAAATATATTTTTCTAATTCACTTTCTTCTGACCTTTTTCCAGTCAGATGCCCTGTATACGCTTTTCTTTAAATCAAAGTTCACCTGTATAGTATGGTTCATGGTGAAAGTTATTTTAAATGTAACGGAAGTATAATCTGTAAATTAAATTCTCTCGAATACTTAGCTCCTGTCTTAGGGTGAAGTTTTAAAATCACTTTATGAATACAGAATGAAAATAAGACATGAAATAAAGATTAAAGTAGTTCTAAAACCCAGCTTTCTTTACCATGATAAAAAGAGGCTTTCCTCCAGTTCTTGATAAAAATGCCGATATCCTTATTCTGGGTTCCCTTCCCAGTGATGAGTCCATCCGGAAACAGCAGTACTACGGAAACCCCGGAAACGACTTCTGGAGATTGCTTGGGAAGGCTCTTGGAGAAGACTTACAGGGCATGGACTACGATAGAAGGCTTGAAGTCCTGAGGCACGGCGGGATTGGGCTCTGGGATGTGTTTAAAGCAGGAGACAGGGAAGGAAGCCTCGATGCTGGGATAGGCGATGAAGAACTAAACGACTTTTCAAAACTGAAAGAACTGGCTCCGGCTCTCAGACTGGTCTGCTTTAACGGCAAAAAGGCGGGGGAATACGAATCCCTTATCCGGAAAATGGGGTATGAAACAAAAGTCCTTCCTTCCTCAAGCGGAGCAAACCGGAGATTTTCAAAAAATAGAGAATCGGTGTGGAAAGCTGTTTTCAGGCATTAAGTATCTCTGCCTGCTCTCCAAAGCCAAAGGATATTTTTATTATTATTTACTGCTATGGGAGTGCG